>NZ_CP034346.1:5205000-5452500 GCF_003991425.1 Paenibacillus lutimineralis | reverse complement strand
GCCTCGGGGAGCTGTAAGCAAGCTTTGATCCGAGGATGTCCGAATGGGGAAACCCGGCTGGATTAATCTCCAGTCACTCATACCTGAATACATAGGGTATGAAGAGGCATACCAGGGGAACTGAAACATCTAAGTACCCTGAGGAAGAGAAAACAATAGTGATTCCGTCAGTAGCGGCGAGCGAACGCGGAACAGCCCAAACCAGGGAGCTTGCTCTCTGGGGTTGTAGGACGTCTCACATGGAGTTACCAAGGATTAGGGTAGGCGAAGAGGTCTGGAAAGGCCCGCTAAAAGAGGTAAAAGCCCTGTAACCGAAATTCTAATCCCTCCGAGACGGATCCTGAGTAGTGCGGGGCACGTGAAACCCCGTATGAATCCGGCAGGACCATCTGCCAAGGCTAAATACTCCCTAGTGACCGATAGTGAAGCAGTACCGTGAGGGAAAGGTGAAAAGCACCCCGGAAGGGGAGTGAAATAGATCCTGAAACCGTGTGCTTACAAGAAGTCAGAGTCCTCTATATGGATGATGGCGTGCCTTTTGTAGAATGAACCGGCGAGTTACGTTTGCAAGCAAGGTTAAGGTGAGAAGCCGGAGCCGCAGCGAAAGCGAGTCTGAATAGGGCGAATTAGTTTGTAGGCGTAGACCCGAAACCGTGTGATCTACCCCTGTCCAGGGTGAAGGTGCGGTAACACGCACTGGAGGCCCGAACCCACGTACGTTGAAAAGTGCGGGGATGAGGTGGGGGTAGCGGAGAAATTCCAATCGAACTCGGAGATAGCTGGTTCTCCCCGAAATAGCTTTAGGGCTAGCCTCGGAAAGAAGAGTCGTGGAGGTAGAGCACTGATTGGGTGCGGGGCCCGCCAAGGGTTACCAAGCTCAGTCAAACTCCGAATGCCATAGACTTATTATCCGGGAGTCAGACAGTGAGTGCTAAGATCCATTGTCAAAAGGGAAACAGCCCAGACCATCAGCTAAGGTCCCCAAGTGTGTGTTAAGTGGGAAAGGATGTGGAGTTGCACAGACAACCAGGATGTTGGCTTAGAAGCAGCCACCATTTAAAGAGTGCGTAATAGCTCACTGGTCGAGTGACTCTGCGCCGAAAATGTAACGGGGCTAAACACACCACCGAAGCTATGGCTTGATACTTATGTATCAGGGGTAGGGGAGCGTTGTATGCGGATTGAAGTTGGACCGGAAGGACTGGTGGACTGCATACAAGTGAGAATGCCGGTATGAGTAACGAAAAGATCAGTGAGAATCTGATCCGCCGAAAGCCCAAGGTTTCCTGAGGAAGGTTCGTCCGCTCAGGGTAAGTCGGGACCTAAGGCGAGGCCGAAAGGCGTAGTCGAAGGACAACAGGTTGAAATTCCTGTACCACCGTAAGCCGCTATGAGCAATGGGGTGACGCAGGAGGGTAGTGACGCGAGCTGATGGATGCTCGTCCAAGCAGTGAGGCTGATGTGTAGGCAAATCCGCACATCGATAAGGCTGGGCTGTGATGGGGAGGGAAAATTTATAGTACCGAAGGTCATGATCTCACACTGCCAAGAAAAGCCTCTAGCCAGGTGAAGGTGCCCGTACCGCAAACCGACACAGGTAGGCGAGAAGAGAATTCTAAGGCGCGCGGAAGAACTCTCGTTAAGGAACTCGGCAAAATGACCCCGTAACTTAGGGAGAAGGGGTGCCCCGGTAGTGTGAATAGCACGAGGGGGCCGCAGTGAAAAGGCCCAAGCGACTGTTTAGCAAAAACACAGGTCTGTGCGAAGCCGCAAGGCGAAGTATACGGGCTGACGCCTGCCCGGTGCTGGAAGGTTAAGGGGAGTGGTTAGGGGTAACCCGAAGCTATGAACCGAAGCCCCAGTAAACGGCGGCCGTAACTATAACGGTCCTAAGGTAGCGAAATTCCTTGTCAGGTAAATTCTGACCCGCACGAATGGCGTAACGACTTGGGCGCTGTCTCAACGAGAGATCCGGTGAAATTTTAATACCTGTGAAGATGCAGGTTACCCGCGACAAGACGGAAAGACCCCATGGAGCTTTACTGCAGCTTGATATTGGACTTTGATACGATTTGTACAGGATAGGTGGGAGCCTAGGAAGCCGGAGCGCCAGCTTCGGTGGAGGCGCCGTTGGGATACCACCCTGATCGTGTCGGAGTTCTAACCTAGTACCGTGATCCGGTGCGGGGACAGTGTCAGGCGGGCAGTTTGACTGGGGCGGTCGCCTCCTAAAGAGTAACGGAGGCGCCCCAAGGTTCCCTCAGAATGGTTGGAAATCATTCGAAGAGTGCAAAGGCAAAAGGGAGCTTGACTGCGAGACTGACAAGTCGAGCAGGGACGAAAGTCGGGCTTAGTGATCCGGTGGTACCGCATGGAAGGGCCATCGCTCAACGGATAAAAGCTACCCTGGGGATAACAGGCTTATCTCCCCCAAGAGTCCACATCGACGGGGAGGTTTGGCACCTCGATGTCGGCTCATCGCATCCTGGGGCTGAAGTAGGTCCCAAGGGTTGGGCTGTTCGCCCATTAAAGCGGTACGCGAGCTGGGTTCAGAACGTCGTGAGACAGTTCGGTCCCTATCTGTCGTGGGCGTAGGAAATTTGAGAGGAGCTGTCCTTAGTACGAGAGGACCGGGATGGACGCACCGCTGGTGCACCAGTTGTTCCGCCAGGAGCATAGCTGGGTAGCTAAGTGCGGAAGGGATAAGCGCTGAAAGCATCTAAGCGTGAAGCCCCCCTCAAGATGAGATTTCCCAATTAGTAAGACCCCTTGAAGACGACGAGGTTGATAGGCCTGAGGTGGAAGTGCAGCAATGTACGGAGCTGACAGGTACTAATCGGTCGAGGGCTTATCCAAAAATCTAAAATGCAAATGAGTTTCGTATCCAGTTTTCAGGTGATCAAGCCTGATAGTTAATGTTCCCTGATAGCTCAGTTGGTAGAGCACTCGACTGTTAATCGAGTTGTCACAGGTTCGAGTCCTGTTCGGGGAGCCATTATGGAGAGGTGTCCGAGTTGGCCGAAGGAGCACGATTGGAAATCGTGTAGGCGTCACAAGCGTCTCGAGGGTTCGAATCCCTCTCTCTCCGCCATAATTATCTTATATACTTTATTACATGGCCCGTTGGTCAAGGGGTTAAGACACCTCCCTTTCACGGAGGTAACAGGGGTTCGAATCCCCTACGGGTCACCATGTATGGAGGCTTAGCTCAGCTGGGAGAGCATCTGCCTTACAAGCAGAGGGTCAGCGGTTCGATCCCGTTAGCCTCCACCATACAATTGACGCGGGGTGGAGCAGTCCGGTAGCTCGTCGGGCTCATAACCCGAAGGTCGTAGGTTCAAATCCTGCCCCCGCAATTGATTTCAATCTCATAGTGTGGAGCCGTGGTGTAGAGGCCTAACATGCCTGCCTGTCACGCAGGAGACCGCGGGTTCGAATCCCGTCGGCTCCGCCATTATTCCTAATAACGGAATATGAGTATTGATTTATCAAAAAAAATATGATATAATTTTTATTACTGTCATTATTATATGGCTCGGTAGCTCAGTCGGTAGAGCAGAGGACTGAAAATCCTCGTGTCGGCGGTTCGATTCCGTCCCGAGCCACCATAACATGAATAATGACAAACGCCGGTGTAGCTCAATTGGTAGAGCAACTGACTTGTAATCAGTAGGTTGGGGGTTCAAGTCCTCTCGCCGGCACCACATGGAGGCTTAGCGAAGTGGCCAAACGCAGCAGACTGTAAATCTGTTCTCGTACGAGTTCGGTGGTTCGAATCCATCAGCCTCCACCAGTTTTATAGGGGCATAGTTTAAAGGTAGAACAAAGGTCTCCAAAACCTTTGGTGTGGGTTCAATTCCTGCTGCCCCTGCCATTTCTTTAGAAGAAGAGAATATTTATTATGGCGGTCGTGGCGAAGGGGTTAACGCACCGGATTGTGGCTCCGGCACTCGTGGGTTCAAGTCCCATCGATCGCCCCATTTAATTTTAAAATGAATATTATTGGGGATTAGCCAAGCGGTAAGGCAACGGACTTTGACTCCGTCACTCATAGGTTCGAATCCTATATCCCCAGTATTTATATGCGGACGTGGCTCAGCGGTAGAGCATCGCCTTGCCAAGGCGAGGGTCGCGGGTTCGATTCCCGTCGTCCGCTCCATATATTTTATGGCGCCATAGCCAAGTGGTAAGGCACAGCTCTGCAAAAGCTTTATCCCCAGTTCAAATCTGGGTGGCGCCTTCATTTAAATTTTGCGGGAGTGGCGGAATCGGCAGACGCACAGGACTTAAAATCCTGCGGTAGGTGACTATCGTACCAGTTCAAGTCTGGTCTTCCGCATTGTTTGAACTCATGCGCCCTTAGCTCAGCTGGATAGAGCGTTTGACTACGAATCAAAAGGTCAGGAGTTCGAATCTCTTAGGGCGCGCCATATAAATAAACATATGATTGTGCCGGTGTGGCGGAATTGGCAGACGCGCGCGACTCAAAATCGTGAGGGAAACCGTGGGGGTTCGAGTCCCTTCACCGGCATCACACAGACGGGTTTATAAAATTGCTTAAGGGCAGTTTTATAAACCTGTTTTTGTTATTCTTATCAAGAGGACTACAGAAATACTCCCGAAAGCATACCGTCACTTGGATGCCTCCGGGAGCTACTTGCACTAGGAATTATGAGTAAATTACAGCTGAAGCCGATATTAAATCTAGCTTCTAGCCCGTTGATCCGTCCGATAGGTCTTAACCGCTGGCGGGGTGTAGTTTACGAATTGATCCAGAATACCACTTGGGGTAGTGTCTGTAATGACCATGGAACGATAGTTGTCGTGCATGAATCTCTCTTGAGTCATATGATCGAATAGAGCGATGAGAGAGTCGTAATAGTGGTTGATATTTAGAAGCCCGCATGGTTTATGGTGTAATGCTAATTGTCCCCAGGTCAGGATCTCGAAGTATTCCTCCATCGTTCCGGGACCACCTGGCAGGGCAATAAAGCCGTCAGCCAGTTCAGCCATCTTCGCCTTCCTCTCATGCATGGAATCCACGATAATCAGCTCTGATAGAGTTGTATGGGCGATCTCACGGTCCTGCAAGAAGCTTGGTAGAACTCCTATCGCATGTCCGCCTCTCTCAAGGACAGAGCTGGCGACCTCGCCCATGAGTCCGACGCTTGCGCCGCCGTAAATCAGTGTAATGCCGCGTTCGGCTAGTTCATAACCTAACGCCCGTGCGCCCTCTTGATACACCGGGGATGCCCCAATACTGGAACCGCAATATACTGCTATACTTTTCATAGTTCGGCTTTCTCTCCTTCACTTGAATATCTGCCTTTTAATTTGGCTTGATGGGATAGAAATATTTCTTCCAGAGAGATGTCGTATCTGTTTGCAATAATCATTAAATTTCCGAGCACATCTCCTAGTTCTTCAATTAGTTCCTGTCTGTTCTCTTCAAATGTGCCCTCGATCTCATCCGGCCGGTCTCTGCCGATCTCTAATGCCCGAATGGCTCTTGCCACCTCACCTGTCTCCTCTGCAAGGAAGCCGATGCGTACGAAGATGTCCAGGTCGGACCAGCCTCTGTCCTTATAATGCTGCTTCACCCATTGTTGAAATTCAATTATGTCCAATTCAGAACCTCCAGTGAAAAGACTGACATTCGGAACGAGTGTTCCCTTTTCAGTATATCTTATTATTACTTCAAATTGGAAGCAATAAATGATTTACGAGGAGGTAGAGAAGGGGTCACTGGATAATACGATGAATATGAAGCAAATATGCCTTTCTATTCAGTGGATTAGGGCGGCTTCTGCATTTTTCCGGGGGTGCACCGGTAATGGGATAATACTCTCCCGGCTTAGTGGAGAGAAAGCCTTCTCCTCCTGTAAAAGAATACAGCACCTGCTTCAACGAATCAGTATTACGCACCGGTAGGGCTCCCTGGAGGCTATATCCGTTCGGCTCCGGGGTTGGATCGGAGAATGTGGCCTGCAGCATAGTTAAATAATATAAGGCCTTATTCAAGCTGGATTCCGGAATACGTAGAAAATAGCTGTGGTAAGGCTCGTAAACCAGAGTACTTGCTTCATCAAGCGCCTTCATCAGGACTAAAGGCACGAGATTGCGAAAATCGCCAGCGGTCGTCACCGGACTGGAATATCCCGTATGTGTCAGTGTGACGATCAAATCTCTTACTTCCCATCCATGCAGTCCTTCACGAAGCGTATCTTCAACGGTTTCTTTAATCGCCCGTTGAAAAGGCAAGGGCAGTGAGCCAAGCTCCACTTCCAGACGATATTGTAGTCCCGAGCTGACTGCGCCAGGCTCAATTCGGAGGCCTACTGTTGCATAGAATGGGTTGCCTGCTTCGCCCATAAATTCGACCGCCGACCCGCTGGATACGGGCCTTTCAATACAGATAACTTCGGGATTGGAGAAATCCGCTTCAAGGCCAAATTGATTTTTTAAAGTTTCTTCAATGACTTCTTTCTGAATGTCCCCGAAAATTTTGATGCTCATTTCATGATTCGCAGGGTTCTGTGCATATTGAATGAAAGGATCTTCCGCAGTCAGTTCCGCTAATGCCTCATGAAGGCGATGGGTATCCTCGATTTGCCGAGCGGCAATCTGAATTCGGATCGGCGGTTCCTGGAAAGCGATCACCTTCATCCGGTCGGAGCTCTGTCCGAGAATATCGCCGATCCGTAAATCTGTGCTGAACAGCACAGCTATATCCCCACCGTATACGCAGGAGGTCGGAGTTCTTCCACCGTGCTCCAGCGTCTCGAGCTTCTTGATTTTAAAGCTTAATTTCTCGTCTACATCTGCCCGAACAACGGCAATTTCACTACGAATAGTCAGGCAACCTTCATAGACCCTGATGTATGCAAATCTCTCACCAGTATCGCTCTTTCCTATTTTGAAGACTATTGCGGAAAGAGGAGCTTCGTCTTGATGGAGGTTTATCGGGAAGAATTTTCGCAAATATTCTATTATTCGGTCTACGCCGATCCCAAGAGCGGCCGATCCCGCAGCGACGGGGAAGATCTTGGCTGATCGGGTCTGCACGCACAATTCTGTAAATAGCTCACTATCCTGGATTGTTACATTCTCGATATAGTCAGACAACAGACGCTCATTATGTGCAGATAAGCGTTCCACCCATTCATCTATGTCTAGGTGACGATCTCTCACCGCAACGTTATTGCTGCCTTCATTACTGATTTCCGTTAGCTCAATAATCGGCTCCGTAAGCGACAGAGTGATTTCTTCTATGACCTTGCCGTAATTGGCACCGATGCGATCCACTTTATTAACGAACAGAATCGTCGGGATATTAAGCTCCATTAATGTGTTCATCAGCACTTTGGTTTGCGACTGAACTCCCTCGACAGCGGAGATGACGAGAATTACCCCGTCCAGGATGCTGAGGGAATGCTCTACCTCTGATATAAAATCGGCATGACCCGGCGTATCAATCAGATTGACCTTCACGTCGCCGATCCAGAAGGATACCGCAGAGGCTTTGATCGTGATTCCTCTTTTCCGTTCCAATTCCAAGGAATCTGTTACTGTATTGCCTTTATCTACAGAGCCAACGGCATTGATAATACCTGTTTCGAGCAGAATTCGTTCCGTTAAAGTCGTTTTTCCAGCGTCAACATGGGCAAGTACCCCTATATTTATCGTTTTCATTATATAACCTCACTATTATATTCATTAGATAGAATGTTCCTTTCGTCATATCATTTTTGAATTGTCGCATGCACAACGCCTCCATTTATTTAAGTTGAATTTAGTGTAGCATCATTTGCGACTTTTTAATTGAATTAAATGTAAATTTATGTAAAATAGACATGGAAACTTTAGTTATAGTTGTTTTCGGAATGCGGAAACTCGTAAAATAAAATAAATAGAACTAAAAGGAAGGTAGGTGGACGGATTGATAATCAGTGCTAGTAGAAGGACGGATATACCCGCTTTTTTTGGAGAATGGTTCATGAAGAGGATAGAGGAAGGCTACTTCTATAGGGTGAATCCGTTCAATACAAAACAGGTCAGCGGCTTTAGCCTAAAGCCAGAGGATGTGGATATGATCGTGTTTTGGACGAAAAATCCGCGGCCCTTCTTGAAGCATCTGTCTACATTGGATGACAAGGGATATAGTTATTATTTTCAATTTACGTTAAATGACTATCCGTTTGAATTCGAGCCGAATCTACCGACGTTGGACAACAGGGTGGAGGTATTCAAGAGGCTAAGCGAACAAATCGGTTCGAACCGGGTAATATGGCGTTACGATCCAATCATTATCAGCAGCTTGACGCCAGTGGAATATCATTTGCAGCGGATTGAAGCTTTGGCAGAGCGTCTGAACTCATATACGCATCGGCTAGTAATCAGCTTTATGGATTTCTATGGAAAGACGGAGAATAAAATTAAGAAGCAGCCAAGCTTAAATGATGTTTCGTTCACAGATATAACGAATCCAGAATATAAGGAACAGCTAGAAGAAATGGCGCAGCAGGTAAGCCGTATTGGTCATACTAATGGAATGCAGGTCGAGACCTGTGCTGAGGCTGTGGAGCTTGCTCATTGCGGCATTCAACATGGAAGTTGTGTAGATGGGGAATTGATCTCTGGGCTGCTTGGTAGAGATATTCAGGCCAAGAAGGACAAAAATCAGCGGGGAGCCTGTCAATGTGTCGAATCGGTGGACGTTGGGGTATATAACACCTGCCAATTTAACTGTATTTACTGCTATGCTGTGCAAAGCGAACAAGCGGTGAGTAAGACGTTGAATCATCATGATCCCGACAGTCCATCCCTAATCTATCAATATGATCAAGAGATCGAGATAAGGAAATCGTAATTCGCTACTTCCTTCAAGGCTACTTGTCAAGTGTCCAGCATCACCGTACAAATTTTTTCATTATGTTATACTCTCTGGGCATATTTCGATAACAGTTGGTTTGGCCCCTTAGCAGGAGGGTATTCACAAAAAAATTGTATGAAGGATGAACTAAATGCTAGTAATTAAGCGAGATGGTTCAGAGGTTGCGTTCAATCAGCAGAAAATTATTGATGCGATTTGCGCAGCCATGAACAGTACGGAGAAGAAGGTAGATTTGGAGCTTGCTCATAAATTAACGGACAAGGTGACGCACAAGATCTCCAAACTCGATAAAGTAGACATTGAGCATATCCAGGATGAAGTTCAATCTGCACTTATGAATAGTAGAAGAAAAGACGTCGCCGAAGCCTATATCGGCTATCGTGAGGTCAGAACCTTGAAACGGCGCGAGCGCAGCAGCCTGGATCGGAAGGTGCTTGGACTGCTGGAGCTGACGAATGAAGAAGTACTGAAGGAAAATTCCAATAAAGACGGGGCGACGATACCGACGCAGCGCGATTTGTTGGCCGGAATAATGGCTAAGGACTTCGCTCAGACTTATATGATTCCTAAACGGGTGGTTGAGGCTCATAATAGTGGTGATCTGCATTTTCATGATCAGGACTACAGTCCGTATTTTCCAATCTATAATTGCATGCTGATTGATCTGAAGGGGATGCTCGAGAATGGCTTCAAGCTCGGCAATGCTCAGATAGAGACGCCGAAATCGATTACCACGGCGACTGCGATTACTGCGCAGATTATTGCCCAGGTGGCCAGCCACATCTATGGTGGAAATACGATTAATGAAATCGATAAGATTCTTGCACCCTATGTTCTGGAATCATTTAAGAAGCATTATCGCAGGGGCTTGGAATGGCTGTATTTGCTAGATGAGTCTGAGATCAGCGAGCTCGATATTTCTTGGGAGAATGAAGAACTGCACGAGAAATATGCTCGATGCTTGGACTATGCGAAGAGGCTGACGGAGAAAGAGACCTTTGACGCCTTCCAATCTCTTGAATATGAGATCAATACGCTCGTAAGTGCCAATGGGCAAACACCGTTCAGCACGTTTGGTTTTGGACGTGGCCTGTCCTGGGCAGAGCGGCAGATCCAAATTTCTATTCTACAGAATAGAATCCGCGGTCTTGGTAGGGACGGGAAGACGGCTATTTTCCCTAAGTTGATCTTTGCTATAGAGGATGGCGTTAATCTGAAACCAAGCGACCCTAACTACGATATTAAGCAGTTGGCCTTGAAATGCAGTACGCTGCGCATGTATCCGGATATTATATCTGTTCCGAAGGTGAAGGAGATTACGGGTTCTTTCAAATTCCCAATGGGCTGTCGTTCTTTCCTGGGTGAATACGAGGAGAATGGTGAGCTGCTGCATGACGGACGCTTCAATATGGGGGTTGTGACCGCTAACCTACCTCGTATTGCCATTCGTGCCCAAGGTTCGGAGGAGAAATTCTATCGTCTTCTGGACGAACTGCTGGAGGCTTGTAAAGAAGGGCTGCTATATCGTATTGAGCGGCTAAAAGGAGTTAAGGCCAAGGTTGCTCCTATTCTATACATGGAGGGAGCGGCGGGCAGCCGACTTCAGGCGGAAGATACGATTGACCACCTGCTGGAGAATGGTCGGGCAAGCATTTCGCTTGGTTATATCGGTATTCATGAGACGATGATGGCCTTATACGGTAAATCTATATTTGAAGATGAAGTGCTCCGCGCCAAAGGCTTGCAAATCGTCGAATATTTAAGTCGTAAGACAGCAGAGTGGAAGGAAGAGACGGGGTACGGCTTCAGCTTGTATTCAACCCCTGCGGAATCCTTATGCTACCGCTTCTGCAAGCTGGATGAGAAGAAATTCGGTGTAAATCCTGGCGTAACAGATAAAGGGTATTACACAAATTCCTTCCATCTTGATGTGAATAAGAAAGTGACTCCGTTTGAGAAGATTGAATTCGAGCGAGTGTATCCTCAGTATGCGAACGGTGGCTTTATCACCTACTGCGAGTTCGACTCCTTGGTGCACAACCCTGAAGCATTGGAGGCCGTATGGGATTACGCCTATGAAAGAGTACCTTATTTCGGGACGAATACACCGACCGATAAATGTCTGGAATGCGGATATGAAGGGGAGTTCGGGGCAACGAACAGCGGATTCCAATGTCCAAACTGTGGCAATAGCAACCCAAAAACTTCATCAGTCATCCGGCGCTGCTGCGGTTATTTATCCGAGCCAAGCCAGCGTCCGTTCAACGCCGGTAAACAAAAGGAAGTTCTGTCCCGTGTTAAGCATATGTGATGCCCATGTATATTGCTGATTATAAGAAGTTTGATGTAATCAATGGAAAAGGGCTGCGGCATTCGCTCTTTACTTCAGGCTGCACGCATCACTGCAAGGGCTGCTTCAATGCGGCTACGTGGAATTTCAGCTATGGGACGCCTTATACGAAGGAACTAGAGGATCGGATCATTGCTGATTTGAATATGCCGGATGTGAAGATAGCAGGGCTATCTATTTTAGGAGGCGAACCCTTTCAGAATGTGGAAGTTCTGTCCCCGTTAATCTCAAGGGTCCGCCGTGAATGCCCTGGGAAGGATATTTGGATCTGGTCCGGATATACCTTCGAGGAGATTATTGCTGATGCCAATAAGCTGAAGCTGCTGTTAGACTGTGATGTTCTGATTGACGGTAAATTTATGCTAGAAGAGCGTAATTTGAAGCTGAAGTGGCGTGGCTCGAACAATCAGCGAGTCATTCATATCCAGGAAAGCCTGATAGCAGGGCAAGCTATTTCATACGAATAAATAAGGAGAAGCCGCTCTTTCCGTTATCATTGGAAAGAGCGGCTTCTTAATTAGCTTTTGATCGTTATTTCACTATGTGGATCACAATTTTTAACAATGGATTTGAGACGGTTGAGCTCCCAGCGATGGCATTTGCAATAGAGTAGCGCATCCTGACTTGAGGACGTTTCCTCATAGCTGGAGTCACGGTTCAAATAAAGAGCGATCTCTTGCCGAATTTCTTCACTTTTACGGCTGCTGATCATTACAGAGACATGCAGTCTTATACCACGAAGCGACAGTTTGACCGATTCAAATACGAAGATATAAGCGATGACTGAATGAGTTGCCTGTTCAAAGCCAATCAGCCAAATGGCACTGACGAATATAAGACAGTTGAATAGCCAGATCATTGCCTCTGTGGATAGTGGCAATTTGCAGTGTAGCCAATCGAATAGCTTCTCTGATGCATCCAGGGCCCCGCCGAAGCGAACGGCGAGACCGACCCCAAAGCCTAATGATAATCCGCCGGCGAGTGCAGCCGGAACCGGATTACTGGTAAGCGCCGGGAAGGGATGGAGCATAAATGATCCGAGCGATAGCACAAGCAGTCCCAGAATGGATAGAGATGTGAAGCCGCCGATTCGCTTCCAGCGCTGCAGCATGAGCAGCGGCAGATTAAGCAGAAATAAGAACAGGCCAAGCCTCATCTCTGTATAAAAGGCGAGTAATGCCGATAGTCCGGTCATCCCGCCTACGATGATTCCGTGTGGCATCAGGAACAGCTCCAGGCCGATAGAAGCGAGTAACGCTCCGGCAATGACACCCAATACCTTCGTAAGCCGGGAGTCGGGACCTTTAGCGTGAAGCTGCCGCTTCACGGGAGAGAATAACGTGAATTTGCCGTTCAAGTTCAATTCCCCTTTCCAAACCGTATTGCCTGGCGGGATAGTTATAAGATACTATCCGAAAAGCAGCGGTTTAGGAAGGACAGTTCTCTTCCTGAAGTATGCTTTGTTAGACCAGGCGTTTGTGATAGGGTACACCAATGGCACTGGAGGAACGTCTTTAGTAAATAATCGATTTGCCGGATTAAATCAGGCTGGCGGTAGCACTAAGGCTCCATACGCCAACCTGACCTTAAATCCGATTTGCTCTAAATCATGAAATTCCACTCAATAATATCTGTCTAATCTGTTGCTGATGAAGACGCTCGCCAAGAACAACTACCAATGCATCCGAAGTAAGTAGTAAATCCGGTCCTGGATTGATGTGTTTGGAATGGTTCTTCTCAATCACCGCGATAATGGTAGCTCCGGAGCGCTGGCGAATGCGCAGGTCACCGATCGTCTTGCCGATCGCTTTATACTGAGGATCAAGTCTGTACCATTCAATAATAAGATCACCAAGAGCAACTTCGATATTTTCGAGAGCAGTCGGTTTATAGGTTATTCCGCCAATAATAGCTGATACATATCGTGCCTCATCATCGTTAAGTGTAACCAGCGAATTGATCTCGTCATGGTCATCTCTGTCATAATGGAACACTTCACGTCTGCCGTCATCATGAATAATAATGGCAAGCTTATCACCGCTTTTGGTTTCGACTACGAATTTTTTACCGATTCCGGGCAAATCCGTTTCTTTGAGATTCATTTTACTTCAGGCCTCCAGTTATAAAAATAAAAAATTAGGAAAAGCATATAGCAATAAATCCCTCCGAAATTGTTACAGGCAACAAATCGACAAGGATTCTTGTGCTTAAGCCACAAACTTGCTGGTAAATTTTATAGGTGCTAAAAGGGTGCGCGTAAGGCGCAGAGAGAAAAGCGGTCGAAAGGAATCTCTAGGTATGGTCAGCAAATAATATGCCGCAATTGACAGTACCAAGAGAAATTTAACAAATGCTTTCTCGAGGGGAAGTTTATTCGGAAAAAAAGTGCTAGCTCTTACAAAATGTCGGTTATGGTTGTTCGTCTTATAAATATGCTTATAGACCGACTTCTGATGCTCACCCTGTTCGGAGGCAGTTTCTCCTGAGTAATTAACAAGAGAGACAGACATGACTAAGGCGAGACAAATTAGAAAAATGATTGCGACATTTCCTCTATTGCTCGTCGTCACGGCTGCCCCCCCTTTTGATAGCTAGGTACTTTAAAGATAGCATAAAACGCCTGATATCACAAAAGAAAAGAGTCGTTAAAAATACCTCAATAGAATGTAAATGCTGGATATCACGATTGACAACAGCATGAACGGAAAACCGTATTTCAAGAACTTCATGAAGCTGATTGGCTCGTGCTCTTTGGCTGACATTCCTGCTGCGATCAAGTTAGCGCTGGCCCCGATTAATGAGCCGTTACCGCCAAGGCATGCCCCAAGCGAGAGACTCCACCACAATGGCTCGAGATTAGAAATCCCCATGTTGCCCATATCCTGAATCATCGGGATCATCGTAGCTACAAAAGGAATATTGTCGAGAAAAGCGGAAGCGATCGCGCTGAGCCACAGAATTAACATAGAGCTAAACAGCGGATCCCCGCCCGTCAGATTTACGGTACGCTCAGCAAGTAGCTTGATTGTCCCCGTCTCAACCAACCCACCAACAAGTACAAATAACCCAATGAAGAAGAAGATCGTCGGCCATTCCACGGACTGGAACGCTCTCTCCATGACCTGTTCTCCAGTTAGAAGGAGGAGAAGGAAAGCACCGGTTAAGGCTACCGTCGCTGATTCAAGATGCAAACTCTGGTGCAAGAAGAAGCCTAATAAAGTTATGCCTAGGATGATCAGAGATTTAATCATGAGCTTGGAATCCGTAATTAGGCCGTCCAACTTCATATTCATGATGGCTTTGCGGTTCTCCTCAGAGGTCGTCATGCCTTTCTTGAAAATGACAGTAATTAATGGAATCGTAGCGGCCATGATAAGGATGACTACCGGCGCAAGGTTTGTTATGAACGAAATAAACGTCAAATCTTGGGCGGCGCTTCCGATCATAATATTCGGTGGATCACCAATTAAGGTCGCAGTACCCCCGATATTGGATGCAATAATCATCGAGAATACATAAGGGAACGCCTTGATCTCGAGCTTGCGGGTAATACTAAAGGCGATCGGTACCATAAGAATAATGGTCGTTACATTATCAAGAAAAGCAGAACCTACAGCTGTAATTATCATAAGTAAGCACAGAATCAATACAGGCTTGCCTTTAGCCTTCTTGGCCGTCCAAATACCTATATAATTGAAAAGCCCTGTCTCGGCCATCGTATTGACGATAATCATCATGCCGATCAATAGCCCAAGTGTGTTGAAATCGATGTGATGAATAGCCATATCCTGATTAATAATGCCGAGAATGAGCATAAGTGCGGCACCGATCATGGCGATCACGGTACGGTGAACCTTCTCAGAAATGATGAGCGCATAGGTGAGCAAGAATATACCGATGGCCCATATTGCTTGATGTTCCATATTTTCCTCCTAAACGATGACAGATAGGATTGCCGTTATTTTTCCACGTGAAGGCTACATTATCCAGAGAATGGATTTCAAAGACAAAAAAAGAGCCCGCAACATGGCAGGCTCCTCCGTTAACTGTCGTCTTAAGTTGTATTAAATCTGTTATGCAAATTGCACTGATGTATATTTTATTATAAATGGTTTCGATTGTAAATACGGAGTTTCAAATCGCGGATCGATGCCGAGTTACTCCTTGATTCACTTCTGATCAAAAGTGGACTTTTTGAACTACCTCTCTAAGGTCTGACTGTGTCCCCGACTTAGGTCTAGTATAAAGAACCGTCCTCGGTCCGTTTTGAGAAAGCTTGATTCCACCTACAATATAGACATAAGGTTAATCAACTTGAAAGGCGGTGAATACGAAATGAGAACCAACCGGTCAAATGGTTTTGCGGTAATACTTATTGCTCTGGGCGCTCTGATCCTGCTCGGCAAGCTGTCTCCGCTTCTGGGAAGTGTACTTGGCGGCTTGTTCGGAATATTGTTCGCAGTTGCGATGGTTGCACTAGGGTATTATGGAATCCGCCGTGGAAATGCATTTTTTGGATGGATCGTCTTGTTCTTCGGGATCCTGTCCTTGATCTCTAAATTAGCCTGGTTGATCATACCGGCAATCGGTATCGGTATTATCATCTACGGTGTCTCCTTACTTAGAGGGAACCATGGATATTGATATGAATAACGAATTTACTTACGAACGAATTACCGATCGTATAGGAGGGATGGAAAGCCATGAGCGTGTTTCGTAGAGTGCGGGATATTACATTAGCGAATTTGAATGAATGGTTGGAGGAGTCACAGGATCCGGTCAGATTGATCGATCAGTTTCTGATTGAGACTCGCCAAGAGATAGCTGAGGCAGAAAAATTACATTATCAATATGCCGGCCACACCAAACAGTTGAAGCAGCAGGTTGATCAAGCTAAAGTGATGCGCGATAAACGCGAAGAACAAGCACTGCTTGCCCTCAAGGCTGAAGAGGAACATCTGGCTAAGCTCGCACTACAGGAGAAGATGCTGTATGAAGAGAAAATTGCTCAGTACGCCGACCTTTATGAACAAAGCCGGCAGTCACTGCAAGATCTTGAGAGTCAGTTGAATGAATTAAAGACCGAATATCAGGTAGTCTATAGCAAGAGACAATATTATTTTGCCAGAATGGAAACACTTCGCTTGCAGCAGCGCATGAACCAGCGGATGAATGGCTTCGGAACACAGGATGTGCCCAAGATGTTCAATCGTCTGGAGGATCGGGTGTCCGATATGGAATGGGAAGCCCGCAGCCTTCGCGAACTCCGCAAGACAGGACAAGATTTCGCAGGTCAAGCGAACTCTACGCTAGATGAAGAGCTCTCTCGTCTGAAGCAGAAGCTGCAAGACAAGGGAGAGGAGTGAGACGTATGGATAGATTGTACCGCTCAAGACGTGACAGATGGTTCACTGGTCTGCTTGGCGGATTAGGTGAAAAATTCGGAATAAGTCCTGCTTTACTTAGAGTAATAACAATCTTCAGTGTATTCTTTACGGGCGGGACGACGATCATGATCTATCTGATTGCTTCCCTAGTCATTTCCAAAGAACCTTATATCCCTCATGACCCGTATTTTAACGGCGGGTGGCAGAATCGCGGTGGTTACGGCAACGGCGGCTTTGGCGGTCCTGGTGGAGGAGCACCAGGCGGCCCAGGAGGATTTGGAAGCAACTTTGGCGGGAATGGCCGGCCTAACGGCGGCAATTTCTATAACGGTCCATCAGGACAATTCGGCGGTCCAGGAGTTAACTCCGCTAACCGCGGTCCGGATTTGGACTCCATGATGGAAGACATTGAGATGAAGGCAATGAAAAAAGAAATTGAGGAGCTTCGTAAGAAGGTCTCCAAATATGAGAAGGGAGATTTATAAAATGGGAGTTTTTAAAAGAATTAAGGATATCACAAAGGCGTCGGTTAACGATATGCTCGACAAGGTGGAAGATCCAATTGTTATGTTGAATCAGTACTTGCGTGACATGGAAAAGGAAATCCGTGATGCTGAGGTGACTGTAGCTAAGCAAATGGCGGATGAACGCAGAATGAAACAGCGCTTGGAAGAAGCTGTACGCATCTCTGCACAGAGAGAAGCTCAAGCGGAAGCTGCTCTGAAGAATGGTCAAGAGGAAGTTGCCCGCAGATTGCTGGAAGAGAAGCTTCACTATGATCAGAAGCAAGCTGAATTCAGCCAACTGCATGCCAGCTCTGAAGCTCATGCTGCTGAATTGAAAGAACAGCTTCATGAAATGAAGGATGAGTTCTACAAGCTGCGCAACAAACGCAATGAGCTTGTAAGCCGTGCACAAATGGCTAAAGCAAGAAAGCAAATGTCGCAGGTCAGCAGTTTGCATTCGATCGACAGCGGCGGCGCATCACTCGGTTTCCAACGCATGGAAGAGAAGATCATGCAGTTGGAAGCAGAAGCTGAAGTGGCAGGCGTAGTATACCGCAGAGATCCGTCCTCGACTTATGTTAATCCTGCGGATGCGGAGAAACAATTGAAAGTAGATGCTCAATTGGAAGCCTTGAAAGCTAAACTTAACACAACCCCAGCGGGTAAAGAGAGCGCAGAATAATAGCTACAAGTCTTATGGACAATATGTTATGCTAGACGTGGTGAAGCCATACGGTAGAATATACCTTATGGCTTTTCCAACTCTTAGAACGGCAGGAGGTGCGACATGGATAAGCGAAAAAGACTCTTAGCCGCGGGATTGATTGTACTCGGCGTCATGATGATATTCGGGAAAGGGCTAAGCTTCTTTACCATTGTTGCGCTCTTCTTATTGGGTTATGGCATTTATAAGGTCCGCCAAGGAGAGGAAGCGAAGACAGGATATATCCTGCTTGCTATTGGTGTCGGTTTGATCCTGCTTAATAATTTCATGCTGGTCGTAGCCATCCTGATGATCTCACTTGGTCTTTATTATGCGAAGGTACGTAAGGTTCAGCCGCACGGCAGCTATACTCAAAGACAGAATATAACTTCCTCCGTCCATTGGGACCGTGATCCTTGGGTACTGCAGAATACGAGCATGTGGCATATTCTTGGAGAATTGGATATTGATATGTCGCTGGCAATTGTGGAAGGTTCTCATAATGTATTGATGTTCCAAGGGGTCGTTGGGGACATTGATATGAGCTTATTCGAGGGATATGGAATCGAGATCGAAGCTTTTGTGCTTTTCGGGCAAATCGAATTGGGACAAGAGCGTCGCACAGGTATATTTAATCGGGTGAACTGGAGATCGCCGAACTATGATGCCTGTGAGCAAAAAGTGAAAATAATGATTTCCTATATTATAGGAGATATTGATATACGTCTATCTTAAAGAGGTTGCTTAAATTTCGAAAGAGGAGGATCTGCGCCGCATGAAGAGAAAAAAGCCTGTCAGTATGGTCTCACGCAGTATGCGCGGAGGGATCCTCTTCTGTTTTATTTTATTAGCGATTATTTTATATGTTCTATATACATACGGTTATTTCCAACTGACCGATTCCTGGAAGAAAGCGGTTATGGCAGGGCTAACCCTGCTGACGTTACTGATCAGCCTAGGTTCGGTATACGGCTTCTGGCAAGGTTACAAATATAAGAAAAAAGTAGATTCGATGCGCAATGCGCTGCTGCAATGGGAGAAGGGGAATCAGACCGGAACAGTTCCAGAGTTAGGTGAGGATGAGATCGGACAGTTAGGCGAACAGCTTGTACGAATCGGCAAGCGTTGGGAGGAGCAGGTAACCTCCTTGCAGCGCCTCTCAACCCATAATGCGCAGCTTGCTGAGCAAGCCCGTGTATCAGCGATCGTCGAGGAGCGGCAGCGCCTGGCTCGTGAGCTTCATGACGCAGTCTCCCAGCAGTTGTTCGCGATATCGATGACCGCTACGGCAGTAGGACGAACGATGGATAGGGATTTTGAGAAAGCTAGGCGACAGGTGGAGCTGATTGAGGAGATGGCCTCAGTAGCCCAATCTGAGATGCGGGCACTACTGCTGCATTTGCGCCCGGTATACTTAGAAGGTAAGCAATTGTCTCAAGGCTTGCTGGAGCTCGTTAGTGAACTGAAAGCGAAGGTGCCGATCGAGCTGATACTGGAAATGGATGAAGGGCTTAATCTCGGGAAAGGGATCGAGAATCATCTGTTCCGCATTATTCAGGAAGCGATGTCGAATACGATGCGCCATGCCAAGGCCGACAAGATGGAGATTCGTATTCATCGGCGGGGGGATGTCGTCAAGGTCACATTAAGAGATAATGGAATGGGCTTCCAGCTAGATGATAAGAAGCAAGCCTCTTATGGCTTATCAACCATGCAGGAGCGGGTGCTTGAGATCGGAGGTTCAATCCAGATTATTACCGCTCCAGGCAAAGGTACTCGTATAGAAATCACAATTCCGTTAATGAACGAAGAGAACGGGGAGGATCATCATCATGGAGAATGAGATAGATAATGAAAGAGACATCAAAGTACTGCTAGTCGACGATCATGAGATGGTGCGGATCGGGCTGGCTGCTGTGCTTGGAACTGAAGATGGAATCGAAGTTGTCGGAGAAGCAAGCAGCGGAGAAGAAGGTATCCGTCTCGCTCAGGAATATAAGCCCGATGTGGTCCTGATGGATCTTGTGATGGAGGGGATGGATGGGATTGAAGCAACAAGACAGTTGCTGAAATTGTATCCGGACTGCAAAGTCATTGTGCTGACGAGTTATCTGGATGATGAGAAGATGTACCCTGTTATTGAAGCGGGGGCGTTCAGCTATCTGCTGAAGACGTCGCGTGCTTCGGAGATTGCCGAAGCGATCCGGGCAGCTGCCAGAGGGCAGTCTGTGCTGGAATCGCAGGTGGCCTCGAAGATGATGAACCGGCTGAGACAGCCGAAGGCGGAGACGCCTGCCCATGAAGAGCTTACGGACCGGGAGATGGACGTGCTCCGGCTCCTGGCACAAGGTAAGTCCAATCAAGAAATTGCCGATGATCTGATCATTGGTGTGAAGACGGTCAAATTCCATGTTACGAATATTTTGGCCAAGCTCAGCGTAGATGACCGTACTCAAGCGGCAATCTATGCTTACAAGAATGGGCTTGCGGAATAATTGGACCACCTGCGCATCCATAAATTGCGAACCAGGACCTGGCGTATAGCCGGGTCTTTTTTGTTTGAGGAGCAACATGTATGAAAGAGTGGGAAGGGAGCAAATTGTGCGAGTATAAATCTTTCCTGGCAGGGAATCCTAGATTTATAGATTAGTAGATTCCAGAATCGGGGGACTTAAGATGCCGGGAAGAGAACGAGTAGGACTTAATACTTTGAAGCGTTGTGGCTTCGTTATGATCGGTTTTGCACTTATTATGGTGATCATTGGCTTTACTGGACTGGATGAGGGCAAGGTGAATAAAGTGGCTGCTGTGGATAAACAATGGAAGAGCGTGCTTGCCCTGGCAGAAAGCTCGTCGGAAGGAAAGCTTCGTGCCACAGTGAAATGGCAGGGAAAATGGAATTCGCTACTCGAGCCTAGTGAAGCTGCTTATGTGCTAGCTGCTAGGCTTGGATTGTCCACACCGGAAGAGAATGAAGTTCAAGGCCATGCCGTCTACAACGCTCAAGGTTTTAACGTCGGCGTCTATTCAAAGTTATCTGTTATGCCTGAAGAGGGAGGGACCTCCTTTTATGTGATCCTGCTCATGGAAGGCGATGCCCGTGCGAATGGTGATGTTTTCAGTGAATTACAGACCGTTTACGGTCATTCGCTTCAGGATGAGGGGGTTGATGTGAACTGGAACGCTGCCCTGCAAGGTTTCGTATCTTCAGGTCTTTCCAAAGAGCTAGAAGTGGAGACTCAGTCGCCTGAATATTCTGGTGCCTCGATTCAGAAGCTATTGAATAAGATTGAGCAGCAGACGGGATCGACATTCAAGCTTCATAGCGCTGAAGAGTATGTTGATGAAGACTCGCAGACGATAAGCCGCTCCTATGAAGCTGGTGGATTGCCAATATCTGTCCGCAGCGGAGATTATAATGTCGCACTTCAGATGGCAGTACATTATAATGTCGACACTGGAGAGAAGGAAATCTCCTTCGGATCCCCGCTGCTCACGGTAGAATATTAAAAACGATGCATAAAATGAACTTAAAATTAATGTTAGATTAATATTAGATGAATTTTCATGAAACCCAACAATTTTTGATATGAATATGATGGCAACCTTCGCGTTAATGTGCTAAAATTACATCACTACCTAGTGATGCCTTGTAAGGTGATGGTATTGATAGGAATTGAATAAATATACACTATAATATATAGAAAGAAATGAGGAGCCATGACTGAGAATCAAAATCTAGAATCACTTCAGACACCGGGAGCGGTATTTTTTATTTTTGGTGCTACTGGGGACTTGGCGCGTCGTAAGCTCTTTCCTGCTATCTATTCGCTATATCGCGAAGGGAAGCTGGCTGAGGATTTTGCAGTTATCGGCGTTGCCCGGAGACCACGCACTCATGAAGAATTCCGGGACGATCTATATCGTTCCATTCAAGAGTTCTGCCGTTACAAAGTCAAAGAGGATGACCTTGAGACTTGGACGAAGTTTGCCGAGCATTTCTCTTATAAATCGCTGGATATTCACAATATCGACGGGTATCATGAACTGCGGGATTTGACGGAATCCGTGGAAGACCGCTTCAATATACCGGGTAACCGCTTGTTCTATCTCGCGCTCGCTCCTGAATTGTTCGGTAGCGTATCCTTCAACCTTAAGAAGGGCGGCATGCTTGCTAGCGAAGGCTGGCATCGTCTGGTGATCGAGAAGCCGTTCGGCTACGATCTGAGCTCTGCTCAGAAGTTGAACGAAGAATTAAGCCAAGTGTTCAAGGAAGAGGAGATCTTCCGGATTGACCACTATCTCGGCAAAGAAATGGTTCAGAATATCGAGGTTATTCGCTTCGGGAATTCCTTCTTCGAACCATTATGGAATAATAAGCATATTGCCAACGTGCAGATTACGTTGAGCGAGACGGTTGGCGTGGAAGAGCGCGGCGGCTACTATGATCATGCGGGGGCATTGCGTGATATGGGTCAGAACCATATGTTGCAAATGCTGACGATGATCGCTATGGAGGCGCCTAGCCGTCTATATCCGGAGGATATCCGTGATGAGAAGGTTAAAGTACTTCGCTCGCTGCGTCCATATGAATCTGAAGAAGATGTGAAGGCTCATGTTGTTCGTGGTCAATACAAGTCCGGAGAGAGCCATGGCAAAGAAATGCTGGGCTATCGTCAAGAGGACAAAGTAGATCCAGATTCCAACACGGAAACTTACTTTGCTGCTAAGGTATTTGTAGATAACTTCCGCTGGGCTGGGGTACCGTTCTATATTCGTACCGGTAAGCGCCTGCCCGTGAAGACTACGGAAGTCGTGGTGGAATTCAAGCAAATGCCAACGAACGTCTACTTGGGTCAGAAGCATAATCTTGAGCCGAATCTGCTCGTCATCCGTGTTAATCCGATGGAAGGCATTTATATCAAGATCAATGCCAAGAAGCCGGGGTCAGAGTCGAAGATCGAGCCGTTCGCGATGGAATTTTGCCAGAGCTGCCAGGTAGGCATTAACTCGCCGGAAGCTTATGAACGCCTCATTTATGATGCGGCCAATGGCGATTCCACTTATTTCACCCGTTGGGATGAAGTAGCTGCAGCTTGGTCCTTCGTGGATCGCATCGCTTCAGCTTGGGCCAAGAACCCATCTGACATCCAAATGTATCCTGCAGGATCATGGGGACCTGAGCAAGCCGATGAGCTGCTTGCCCTGGATGGATTCCACTGGTGGCCGGTGAACGGACAGGAAGAAGACAACGTAATCTGGATCAAGCAGTAAGTATATCCGATACCGAATTTAACGATAATAAGCTATGTAGAGAGTCGCGCCAAACGGAAAACAGTTTGGTGCGTCTTTTTTTGCCGAGTAGCGTGAAGGAATATGCGTACTTGCATAAAAAAATATGTTAAAATAAAAGGCATGAATTTGTGAAGCGAGAGGAAAGTGAGAATGAGCAAAGCATTGGAGCAAGAGCTGCAGCAGGAAGTGGATAAACGCAGAACGTTTGCAATCATTTCCCACCCGGACGCCGGGAAGACGACTTTAACTGAGAAATTGCTGCTGTTTGGGGGAGCGATCCGTCTAGCCGGTTCGGTTAAGGCACGTAAGGCAAGCAAGCATGCAACGAGTGACTGGATGGAGATTGAGAAGCAGCGGGGGATTTCTGTAACCTCTTCCGTAATGCAATTTGATTATAAAGGACATCGCATTAATATTCTGGATACTCCGGGTCACCAGGATTTTAGTGAGGATACGTATCGTACATTGACTGCCGCCGATAGCGCGGTCATGTTGATCGACGTGGCCAAAGGCGTCGAGGCGCAGACAATCAAGTTATTCCAGGTCTGTGCAAAGCGGGGAATCCCAATCTTTACATTTATTAATAAGCTGGACCGTGAAGGACGTAGTCCGTTTGATCTGATGGAGGAAATTGAACAGGTTCTAGGTATTCGTTCTGTACCGATGAACTGGCCAATCGGCTCTGGACGCGAACTGTGCGGTGTATACGACCGGATGAATAACCAGGTGGAGCTGTTCCAAGGAGACGATCACGATCATATTGAAGTGAAGAAGGTAGAAGACTACAATGATCCGATCATCCGTGAGATGGCTGGAGAATATTTGCATGATCAGCTATGCCAGGATCTCGAGTTGCTTGATGTAGCCGGCGATCCATTTGATCTGGAGAAAGTGAAGAATGGACAGCTTACTCCAGTATTTTTCGGCAGTGCGGTGAATAACTTCGGGGTACAGACCTTCTTGGAGAATTTCCTGCAGCTTGCACCTAAGCCTGAGCCGCGCCGCAGTACGGATGGACCTGTTGAGCCTACGAATGAGAAATTCTCGGGCTATGTGTTCAAGATCCAGGCGAACATGAACCCGGCCCACCGTGACCGGATTGCCTTCTTGCGCATTGTATCCGGCAAATTCGAACGCGGCATGTCGGTGAAGCAAATGAGAACCGGCAAGGACGTTAAGCTATCCCAGCCACAGCAATTTCTGGCCCAGGATCGGGATATTGTGAGCGAAGCTTATCCAGGGGATATTATCGGTCTCTTCGACCCGGGTATTTTCCGGATTGGGGATTCGTTAAGCCAGGGTGGGGGCGTTACATTTGCTGAGATGCCAACCTTCTCACCAGAGATATTTGCTAAAGTTACTGTAAAGAATGCATTGAAGCATAAGCAATACCAGAAGGGGATCGACCAGCTGACGGAAGAAGGGACGATCCAAGTATTCACAACCGTTGGGTTTGAGGATACGCTGTTGGGCGTTGTCGGACAGCTTCAGTTCGAAGTGTTCGAGTACAGAATGAAGAATGAATATGGTGTGGATGTACAATTACAGCGCATGCCATTTCAATTTGCACGCTGGATCGTAGCCGAGAAGGTGGATCCATCCAAATTCCGTATTAATTCAACGCTTGTAACGGATAAAAAGGGCAACTATGTGGCCCTGTTCGAGAATGAATATGCGATGCGGACGGCGATGGAGAAAAATCCAGATGCGAAGTTCCAGGAAACTGCTCCGTAAGTAAGTATTCTAAAAAGTCCCGCTTTCAGCATCGAAGCTTATGCTTCCGATGTGCGTTTTTTCAAAACGCTTCAGTTGGATGAAGCTAGGGCCTGAGGAGCGGAGCGTACGTGGTTTGTACGTGAGTACCTGAGATGTTTCCGTAGGAAACATGACTTCGTAAGCATCCGCTAAGGCCCGGGTGAATTCAAGATTCGATGTCGAATAAGTTCTCCGTGTTACTTCGTGATCAAAGGGGGACAACCTCTATATAAAACAAGCCTTTACTTGACCGGAGATCGGTTAGTAAAGGCTTGTTCTATACATGGGGCAGCCACCTTATTTCAAAGGCTTTAATTCCATTTGAGCAAGCTGCTGATTGAGAATGTCGAGTAATTCGTCCTGCTTGGTCTGATCGATGTTCTTCCAGATGATCTCGAACATGACACCAAGCCCGGGCAGCGCTGCTTCCTGGGCGTCTATGGAGCCCTCGATCATCTCACGTAGCCCCTCTTTGTCCTTGCCATGTACCTTGTAAATGACAGCCTGACGCAGATCAAGCATAATTGACATGGAGAACCCTCCTTGAAATAGTATAGGCCCATTCGTTAATGTTCCCGATCCGGCCTGTATAAATTCAAGTTTTGAATCGAATATGGTATACTAGATCGAATCCAAAAGTTCGGGGTGAATCATTGTGGCACGCATAGAAAAGAAGCAATTTGCCGTAATAGGTATGGGAAGATTTGGTCTTAGTGTCGCGAGTGCTCTTAGTGGCATGGGATTCGATGTTCTTGCAATCGATGCTAATGAACAAAGGACCCAGGCTGTATCCAATATTGTAACACATGCAGTATCCGCAGATTCTACGGACGAAGAAGCGCTGCGAGCGCTGGGCATCCGTAATTTTGATGTAGTTGTTGTGGCGATTGGCCAGGATATTCAGGCTAGTATACTCACTACTCTAATATTAAAAGATCTCGGGGGACCGCTAATCGTCGTAAAAGCGCAGAATGAGCTTCATGGTAAAGTGCTCAACAAGATCGGAGCCGATAAAGTCATTTACCCGGAAAGAGATATGGGACTTCGGGTAGCGCATCATCTAACTTCACCAAATATTCTGGACTATATTGAGTTATCAGATGAATATAGTATCGCCGAGATGCGGGCTACTTCTGGCATGCTTGGTCAGAACCTGAAGGAGCTGGACGTTCGGGCCAAATTCGGCTGTAACGTGATGGCGATCAAACGGGGGACGAAGATGAATATTTCACCTACAGCGGATGACCGTCTTGAGGAAGGCGATATTCTGATTATCGTAGGACAGAAGAACGATTTAACGAAGCTGGAACTGGCTTATGCAGAATCTTGATCGGTTAGGATGAAATAAATATGATGGAAATTTTATCGCCGCAAAATGCCCGAGTGAAAGAGTGGGCGCTGCTGCTTGAGAAGAAGCATCGGGATAAGCAGCATAAATACTTGATCGAAGGTATCCATTTAGTTCAGGAGGCACTTCGTTCAGGTGCGGACATAGAGTGTATATGTTACGAGAAGGAGAACGGAATTCCGGCGGAGTTATCTTCGGCTGCTGCAGCGCGGCTTGATGTGAACTGGATCGCTGTGTCAGAGGCAGTGATCGCCAAGTGTAGCGATACAAAGACGCCTCAGCCGGTATTTGCCGTTCTGCGCAAAGCAGATGAGCAGGTGCAGATGAAGTCGCTGCTGAACAAGGATCGTAGCCTTGTTGTCGTGCTCGACGGAGTCCAGGATCCCGGCAATGTCGGCACAATTATTCGTACGGCGGATGCCGTGGGTGCTGATGGCATCATTGTCGGCTCAGGAAGCGCCGACATATATAGCCCCAAGGTGATTCGCTCCACGATGGGGTCATTATTCCATCTGCCGATTTTGCGCAGCCAGTTATCGGAAATCCTACCGCAAGCCAAGGAACAAGGCATTCGTCTTGCTGGCACAAGTCTGCAGGCGGCGGTTAATTGCTACGAATATGACTTCACCGGCCCTGTCTGGCTGCTGTTCGGCAGTGAAGGCGGTGGGCTTAGCGAAGAAGTCCGTGCGCTGATGGATGACGGACTGATCATCCCGATGCGCGGTCAGGCGGAATCGCTTAATGTGGCCATGGCTGCATCAGTGCTGTTGTATGAAGGGCTGCGGCAGCGGTATTTTAACTGAATCCATTGATGTCATCAACCATTTACTAAATTTTTTATATGAACACTACTTAATACAATTTTACGATGCTGGTGAGCGTTGAATCATCTAAGTAAAATGAATGAGGGCCGTCAGTGTTGACGGCCCTATCTTAATTTAAGGTTGCAAGCGTATAGTTGGGATTGGTTAGTTTGAATTTTCCGTGCAGCCCTGAAGTTATATAGATCTTTTTATCCTCTGTAATAAATATGCCCTCTGTGTCAGTTTTTTTCTCCAAATAGGAGATTCCCTCTTTTAGTCCTTTGACAATTGCGGCTGTAGTTAAGGCATCCCCTGCTGCAGCTGTGCCACCAATGATCGTCACACTAAGAATTCCATTGCGTGTGGGAACTCCTGTTTTTGAATCGAGTATATGGTGATAGCGAATTCCATCAAAAACAAAATATCGTTCATAGACGCCGGAGGTACTGATCGTATTATTCTTAAGCGGAATAGTCCCGATGTCTTCACCACGCAATTGGTCTGGTTCTTGTATTCCTATATGCCAATCCGCTCCGCCGGGTTTACTGCCGATTGTAGTAATTGAGCTACCTCCAAGATCAATCAACGCACTTTCTACTTTCTCCCCACGCAGATAGTCTGCAATCAGATCGGCGGCATAACCTTTCCCGATTGCCCCAAGATCAATAGACATGCCTGACTTGACTAACTTGATCGAACTTTTATTCTCATTCAATTCAATATCGGAATACTGACTAAGGGACTTTGCTTGTTCAATGAGGTGTTCTGCTGGAGGATGTTCTCCGCCATTCCCAATCCCCCACAGCTTGACCAGAGCGCCTATTGCTGGATTAAAAGCTCCTTCTGTATCATGCGCGTACTCCATCGATTTTTTTACCAAACGAAAGGTCTCGTCTGGGACAGTGACTGCTTTTTTTCCTGCCGACGCATTTACCTGATTAATTACGCTTTGCATATTGTACATATTGATCTGACCGTCGATTCGATCTAAAAGCTGGTCAATCTCTTGCAAATGCTTGTCCGCGTCTTTGTCTCCGAATAGTTTAATGGTGATAACCGTATCAAACTTCAAGAATGTCTTTGTCACGGGGAGATTCTCAGGATCTTTCTTCATTTGGCTGATCGAGCGATGATTGACTAGTGAAAATAGGAATGAGGCTGTTAGAATAGTAATAAGAAGTCCGGACAATACAATGAATTTATGTTTTCTCATCTCATCTCTCTCGCTTTCCTGCGATTAATGGAATTAGATTGATAGCACTAAAGATTAGCAGCATAAGTCAATGCCCATTGAATGTTTGCCCCTTTTGTTGCAAAAATAATACCCCTCTGGGAACCAGTCCTAGAGGGGTAGATCAATACAAATATTCATATAAAAATACGAATTCCGCCCTCAAGTTGAGTTTTAACACTAGCCTAACCTAACAAGATAAATATGACATTGAACCTGTAATATAATTCACAAATCTTAGTATAATGGATTACTTTCAAATAAAGGTTATGGAAAAGTTAAAATGATAAATGGTGACTTTTTGTTTATAGGCGGCTTGAAGCAAACAGCAGAATGGTAGTCCTTCTTTTTTGGCCAGGTTCAGCATAACTTGTATAGAAGTGTGTTCAAGAGCGGGCTTGAACAACAAACCTCTAGAAGTTGCCTGCTGGCTGGGAGGGTGAGAGATGCTACGATTTAGAAGGGGTTGGCGTAGCCGGAGGAGACGGCCGAGAAGAAGGTCTGGGAGTAGACGGTGGTTGTGGCTAATCATCGTGGTGATCACCATATTCGGATTTTTACAGTTTTATAATTATGTCGAGAAGCATATGAAAGGGCCGATTATGCATTTGGCCAGTATCCGTGTGAAGCAGATGGCCACGGATGCGATCAATGAAGCGATCACTTCGCAGGTCGCGAATACGGATCAAGTCGACCGGTTGATCGATTGGAAGATGGATGGCAACGGGAAAGTGTCTGGGTTCATGTTGAACTATTCCTCCCACATGAAGATTACATCGGATACGATCGCAACAGTCCGCGACACATTGGAGGAAGTATCGCATTTGTCGGAGACGATTCCGCTGGGGCAAGCGTTAGGTAGTCCGATTCTAGCTTCATTCGGTCCGCGGATTCCGATCAAGATCGAGCCGCAAGGGGACGTGAAGGTCGATTTGAGCACCCGTAAACAGGATGCCGGCATTAATATGATCCTGGTGGAGGTATATTTGCGGGTCAAAGCGGAGCTGGCTGTCGTTGTTCCATTTGATATGGAGCCGCAATCTGTTGAGACCGAAATCCCTGTCTCTTACTTGCTCGTCGTCGGCGATGTTCCGATGTATTACTACGATAGCAAAGGCAATCCCGTAGGCAATCAAGCCGGGGCGCCTAATATTGCCATACCGGCTCCTAATAAAACAGGCGAGGAGCTGCCGCAGGAGGGCAACAACTCGCCTATAGAGGAGGGAACCATCCCCTCGACAGATGGGGAGCAGGGGAACGAGCAAGACACAATACCATCGTCGGGGCATTAAAAGAATAGGCTGATGCTAATCCGTAGCAAATGGGAGTATCGATAATCCGGTGCTTATTTGCTGCGGCTGCGCTCGGCCTTTTCCCATTGTTTAAGCAGGGGATACGGGTTGAAGGCCCACTCTGTGGTCCCGGTATCACGATAAATCCCGTAGTGAAGATGCGGAGGAAACCTCCCTTGTGTTCCCGGTGGGCCATATCCGCTGCTACCGACCCAACCGATGACCTGACCCGGTGTGACCATGTCGCCGATCTCGATCTTCTTCTCATATCCTTGCAGATGGGCGTAGTAATGATATCGATTATTCAGATCGCGAATGCCAATGCGCCAGCCGCCATAGGGATTCCACCCCTTGGTCTCTATGATTCCATAGCATACACTGCGAACCGGTACGCCGTAGGAGGCGAACAGGTCCGTCCCTTCATGGATGCGAAGGCCGCCCCATCCACGCCGGTCTCCCCACGTATCGCGATAGGTGTAAATGCTTTTAATCGGAAGCGGAAATGCGCTGGCGGTAGGATTGATCGGTCCGAATGCTTTGTAGATTTTGGCAAATTGCCGGATACGCTTCACCGCGGAATCATTCTGATAATAACGCCATAGAGCGATTTGAAAGTCTTCTTCCTCATAACCAATACTGATCAAATAAGAGGCCATCGTGAACATGGCATCATGATCATCGGTCGGATCGGCGACTCCATCCGCCGATGCATCCTTGCCAATTCCGCCGAACAAGGCAATCGTGGTCAGGTTTTTGTCAGCCAAATCGGGATTAATAGGACCGGACCAAATGCCTTCCTTAAATCGGATGCTCGTTAAACGATCGGTTTGATCTTCCTGCTTCACTTTTTTACGAGAACGCGGGGTTATGGTCCGTTCATATTGATCGATAGCAGCAAGCCAGTACCACGGAATTTGCGTCTGAATGCCAATTTCCTCGTATAGGTCCCGTCTTAGCTCATAGACGCTCAGGCTGGTTTGGGCGGTTCCTGGCTTCTCCGGAGTAGCGGCATGGGCCGTAGTGACTGAGGATCCACTAAAAGGCCAAGGTACCGTCACCAATGAAGCGGCGATAAGACAGCCTATCGTCTTGCTGTATAGGGATGTTAAGGTTTTCTTCAAGGTATCTTCTCCTCCTTAGTGAGAGGTTTGTAGAGGCAGGTCGGTGCTGAAAACCGAACTTTTGAACACATACTGACAGTTGATAGACGTAGCTCCACACTTAGGTTGGATCAAATGTTGTGTTTTTATTCCAATTTATTAAGTAGGTATTCCCAGTGGATTCATGGTATAATAAATGTCATTGTGGGATTACAATGATCTTCAATACAAACCAATGAAGAAGGAAGGTTTCTATCTTGTCGAAGCTCGCAAATGAACCGAAACCGGACTGGATTAGAATTAAACTGACGACCGGCGATAACTATCAAGATATCAAGACAATGATGCGTTCCAAAACTTTACATACTGTTTGTGAAGAGGCTCGTTGTCCGAATATATATGAATGCTGGGCGAATCGTACAGCAACTTTCATGATTCTGGGCGATATATGTACACGCGCTTGCCGCTTCTGCGCTGTAAACACGGGAATGCCTACTGAACTGGATCTGCAAGAGCCGGAACGTGTTGCTGAAGCTGCTGAAAATATGAATCTGCGCCATTGCGTTGTTACCAGCGTAGCAAGAGACGATCTGAAGGATGGGGGCGCTTCGATCTTTGCAGGAACAGTCGCCGCTATTCGCAAGCGTCTGCCTCTCTGCTCTGTTGAAGTATTGATTCCCGACTTTATGGGGGATGCGGATTCCCTGCGTATCGTAATGGATGCGAAGCCTGATATTCTGAATCATAATATCGAGACGGTAGAACGTATGTCCGATCGTGTTCGGGCTAAGGCGAAATATCGTCGCTCCCTGGAACTGCTGCAAAGAGCGAAGCAAATGCAGCCTGACATCCCTACGAAGTCCAGTATTATGCTTGGCGTGGGCGAGGAATGGGACGAAATTCTGCAGGCGATGGACGATTTGCGGGCGGTAGATTGCGATATCCTGACGATTGGTCAGTATTTACAGCCGTCACCGAAGCATCTCCGTGTTGAGAAGTACTATACACCTGAGCAATTCGCAGAGCTGAAGGAAGAGGGAATGAAGCGCGGCTTCAGCCACGTTGAATCAGGTCCGCTCGTTCGCAGCTCTTATCATGCCCATGAGCAGGTTAAATCGGCCAAGAGCCACAAAGATGGCGCGACTGCGTTGTCTTAAGGGCGATTAAGGAGGGAAAGCCAATGATCCACATTGGCGGCAGAACATATGAACTGATATACAATCATAAGAATGCTTGGGATCAGGAAGCATTCAAGCAAAGATACAGCGAAGTGTTGGATCGTTATGACTACATTATCGGCGATTGGGGATATGAGAAGCTGCGTCTGAAGGGCTTCCTGCGTGACAATCATCCGAAGGTAACACGCGATACAGCATATTCCAGCATTACTGAGTATATTAACGAGTACTGCAATTTTGGATGTGCCTACTTTGTTCTGCAGAAGATGAAAGATACTCCAAAAGAACCTTCCAACAAAACAGTCCAAGAAGAAGAGAAAACGGCTGCCGAGTAAATCGGCAGCCGTTTTATTTTGTGTTTTTTAATAAGATAAATGGATAATGCCTTGCTGATAGCTCCATTTCAAATCAGGAAACTTCTGCCCGAAATCATGCAGTTCCACATAAGACTCACCGTCGATTATTTTTATACTTTTGGATGCTAAAGTGAAGCCAGTCTTCTTGCCATTTTTATCGGTAATAACCAGCTTCTGAGCCGCTTTGTTCCAAGTGGTGTTGCCTTGTACGAGAGCCGCGACAACTTTGGCCGGTACATAGACTTTGCTGCCGTTTTGAACTGTGTCAATATAACCGCCCAGCTCGACGCCATTCACCTTCAACGAATAGGCGCTGCCGCTTAGTTCCACGTGTTTCAGGCCAGCTTTGTACAGAGCGGTAACGAGCTGGGCGACAGGACTGCCTGTAATTTCGATGTCGGGCTTCAGGCCGATATAATTGAAGTCTTCTTTATTTGGTGTTAAATAACGCTCGATTGTCATTTTGAGGTATCCACCGTTGGATAATTGGAAGACGTTCTGAATCCGAGCCTTTCCATAGGTCTGGGCACCAACGACCTTGGCGATTCCATTATCATGCAGCGCACCAGTAAGAATCTCAGAGGCGCTGGCTGTCCATTCATTAGTCAGAATTGTGACTGGCATTCCAATATCTTTGCCGTTCGTGATGCTTACCTTCTGCAGCTTGCCGCTCTGGTCTGCTGTGTACATAAGTGTACCGTTTTTCATGAATTGGCTGGCGATATTTTGTGCAGATTCCACATAGCCGCCTAGATTATCACGTAAGTCTAGTACCATCGATTTCATGCCTTGGTTACGCAGTGAAGCTAATATCTTGGCGAATTCCTTATCCGCGTCTTCCGAGAATGAAGCGATGGAGATATATCCGATCTTGCTGGACGGAATGAGCTTTCCTGTTACTGATGTGAGTGAAAATTCAGTACGCTTGACGGGAAAAGTAAGACTGTCAGAACCGCGCTTGATTGTAATGCGGATGACGGTACCTGCTTGTCCGCTCAGGTCGATGTCTTCCATATCAGCAACGGGAACGCCGTTAATTTTGGTGATGATATCTCCTTGTTTGAGTCCTGTATTCTTAGCTGGAGAACCGTCTAGTACGCCTGTAATATACAATTTGTCCTTAGCATATCTAAGCGTGATGCCGATGCCGACATATTCCTGGTTGATGCTGCCGGCAAATTGCTCCATATCTTCAGGGGTTAAATAGTCACTGTACGGATCATCGAGGGTATAGACCATGCCGCGTATTGCATTATCGATAAATTCCTGTCTTTGTGTCCCCTCGATATTGAAAGCATCTAGATAATCGAGTACCTCTTGCAGAATCTCAAGCTCTGAATCCTTGGTCTGTTCCGTACTTTCGGCAGCGGCGCTTGCAGCCTGCGGGAGGGTGAGCATCAGGGCCAGTAGCGGAACGAGTAATCTCCTACCTAACTTGTTCAACTTCATTATTGTCCATCCTTTGCAAAATAAGATTAACCTAGAAAGGCATTGCGTACCCGATTCCAGAATGGAAAAGGACGATAGCGTACAAAACTGATCTTCTGCTTGGCAACCTGACAGCGAACCGAGATAAGGTCATCCACAGGCGTATTGATATGATCAATAGTAAGCATCAAATTTTGTTCTTTGCGTGAGTATATATCACAATGGTGATGCTTAGGCAGCACCAGAGCTGAGCCCATCGTACGGAATACACGGTTGTTGATCGAAGCAATCTCAGAAATCTGCATAGCTTCTATCGAAGGGTGGACCATGGCGCCCCCAATGCTCTTGTTGTACGCCGTACTTCCTGAAGGAGTAGATACGCAAATACCGTCCCCTCTGAACATTTCGAACATCTGGTCGTTAATGTCAACCTGGGCTACGATTGTACCGCCATCCACACTTTTGAGAGTAAATTCATTGAGGCAGATGAACGAGGAGGTACCGGATTTCTTGACCACTTCCACTTCGAGTAGAGGATAATGGACGATTCTGGGATTCAGCTGCCGGCGATCTTTCTGTCCGCTCATGAGTTGGATGAGTTCGGGGATTTCATCCGCTTTCCAGTCGGCATAGAAGCCGAGATGGCCAGTATGTACTCCAACAAAGGCGATAGAAGATACGCGGTTAATGAAGGAGTGGAATGCATGGAGCATCGTGCCGTCCCCGCCAATAGACACAACAATATCAGGGGATTCGGCATCCAGTATCAGTCCATGCTCCCCCGCCAGCTTGTGAAAGGACTTGCTAAGATCTCTGGATAGTTGATCTCCGCGGTCCAGAACGTAATATCTCAAGGTGATAGGCTCCTTTGCAAATCTTTTATAATACCTGTAAAGATCATAATCAATTATGAAAAATAACACAACGTTTCATTTTTTCGGTTTTCCTTTCTGCCTAGGCAAGGATGACAGGAGTTGCTGAATGATTCGCGCTAAAAGAGATAAAATAAGCAGTATTACTACAATTTTTACGAACACGATAAATAGGCTAGGCACTTCGCTCCATCGTTGCAGCAGCTGTTCAGGCTGCTCCAGCGGCTTGAAGGAGGGGCTTGCACCCATTAGTGGCTTCCAGGCTAGAAGCATAAGAGCCGCGGCCAGAAAAGCATGTATTAGCCTGGCGAAGAAGAAAGGAAGATAGCGAAGATCCGCATCATTCAAGATGCTGGCTACCTGTGCATGTACCGACAGACCACCCCAGGATAGAATGAAGGCTGCCGCAGCTGCCTTGAACATGAGCGGGACGTCGGCGGGGGCTGCTGATGCTTTAGCCCCAAGTGTAACCTCGAAGGTTCCGCCTACAAAGGCTTGGGCTAACTCAGGCGGCAGGTGCAGAATAGCAAGCATTCCTTGGACTGTGCTATAGAAGAAGCTCATTACATTTGCAGCGGTCAACACCTCGAGGATGACGGAGAAAAAGACGACCAGCCCGCCAACGACGACCATGAGCTGAAGGGACGAAGTGACTGCGTGGCGTAGCAGTTCTCCCAAGCTCCGTCCGTCCACGAGTCTGGCTTCATGCATGGCCCTTAGAGCAAGCCGGATACTGAAGCTCGCTTCGCTTGGCTTCTTGCTCGTGGAACCAGCTGATTTATCTGTACTTTGCTTCGTGCCGTAGAATCTCATGATCAAGCCTACGATGATGGCGCTGCCGTAATGAACGAGGGCGAGTGCACCGGCCAGTTTTGGGTTGCCGAAGAAGCCGACAGATACGGCTCCGATCAGAAAGATCGGGTCTGAGGTCGTAGTGAAGGCGACAAGCCTCTCCCCTTCCTCGCGTCCGATCAATAACTGTCTACGCAGCTTGGTGGTGAGCTTGGCGCTGACGGGATAGCCAGAGGCGAAGCTCATAGCGGCGACAAAGCCGCCTGTTCCAGGGATGCGAAATAATGGTTGCATCAAAGGATCCAGCAGTTTGCCTATAAAATGGACAATTCCAAAACCGAGCATAAGCTCGGAGATCACAAAGAAAGGGAACAGGGATGGAAAGAGCACGTCCCACCAAATAGCTAATCCACGTACACCCGCCTCCCAGGAGGCCGAAGGATAGATCAGCATCATCACGATGAGGATAAGTGCTATAAGAGGAATAATCGCTCTTGTCCAGATTTTGTTCATGGATAACGCCTCCACTTGAGTCATAGTCCAGTGTATGAGCCCGGAGGGACAAACATCACCAAAAAAATAGGAAAGCGATTACATGAAGTGCTGTTTTTTTTCGGTTCCATATGGTAAAATAGCACTATAAATTCATTTTTGGATGGGGTGTTGAATATGAGTTTTGTTGCCGGTGTTCTCGTATGCGCCTTTGTATACGTCATTCGTGCCTCTCTTGTCCATCCTGGTGAAGAGGACTGGCGTAGCTACTAACGAACTAAATTTACTACTTGTTACAAGCTCCGATAGGAGCTTTTATTTTTTTTTGGTATAATTTATCTAAGTACAACCTCTATATGTGCATTTGATTTACCTCTATAGACGAAGAAGATAGGAGATGAATGCAGGGTGAACCCCAATCTGAGTATTTACGATAATCTTGGCGGGGCAGAGACGATCAGACGTTTAGTCGAGGCTTTTTATCCGCGCGTTGTAGCTGATCCGCTTATCGGTCCGCTATTCCCTGCAGATATTAACCCGGTCATGGAGAAGCAGTATATGTTCCTGACTCAGTTCTTCGGGGGGCCATCTCTTTATTCCGATATGCACGGTCATCCTATGATGAGGGGACGCCACATGGCATTTCCTGTTACACCTGAGCGAGCTGAAGCCTGGTTGGCTTGCATGAGTACAGCGCTCGAGGAGATCGGGGTGGATGAGCCGCTGCGAAGTTTCGTTATCCAGCGTCTGTCGGGCCCTGCACATCATTTTGTGAATACAGAAAGCAGCACGAATGATTGAGTTTTGGAGTGTGTACCCCCTTTAAGTCTGAGTTTAAAAAGCCAGACCTTCAGCACCGAGAAGGTTGGATGAAGCTAGGGACGAAAGAAACGGAGGGGGACTTTTTAAACAACTACTTTAATGAGAGATGGAAAGGAAGTATGCAGCTTGGAACTAGAACCTCTCTTTACGATTAAAGTGACATGCAACTATTGCGAGAATGAATTCACGACCTCCCGTGTTCGCCCCAGCTTCAAAAGAGCGCTGAAAACGGATACCGATTTTTGTGGATATTATCGCAATGAGAATCCGGATTATTACGTGGTTCGGGTGTGCCCGTTCTGTGGGTTTGCTTCTACAGAAAATTCAACCGAACGTCTTAATGAACGACAGACCGCACGTTTTCATGAGGAAATTGAGACGCGCTACATCAAGCGGGATTATGGAGGTAAGCGAGACTGGAGCGCGGCGCTTGAGACATACAAGCTCGGATTACTATGCGCCCAAACGATTAATGAGAAGGAACGGATCATCGCAAGTCTTCTGCATCATATATCATGGCTGTATCGGTATAAAGAAGATCGTGAGCAAGAGCAGCGTTTCTTACAGTACTCATTAGAATCTTACATACGCGTATACGAGACGGAGAGCAATCTTGGCAATGACGCCAGGCTGATGTATCTGATCGGAGAATTGAATCGCCGTACAGGCAATTATAATGATGCCGTGAAATGGTTCTCGAGAGTCATTAATGACAAGAAGATTATGGATGCTTCCATGATTCGGGCTTCGAGAGAACAGTGGGCAGTATTGCGCGAAGAAATGTTGAATGGTGGGCATGAATTGCCTGAGGAGATGCAAAATTAACCGAAAATAGGGGCTTATCCGATCCTTGGATCATTCAAATATGAATATAGAATAGCCCCTATTTTTTTGCATATTAATTAACCGTTGGTTATTAATCCTTGCGAACGATAGTATCGGTTAATAAGTAATCGTTGTCGCTGTCCAGCACCGTAATTTTATTGCCGCAGCAAGGGAAGACCAAGAGTTTCTTCTTGCCCTCCCGCACATGGATGATATCGTCCGGCTTAAATTTTGCAAGCAGAACGTTATCGCTTTGGCAGAAAGGACATTGCGGGAGATAAACATCACCCATAATGATGTCATAGGGCAGAGCTTTATTAAAAGGAATCATTTTGGTTCATCCTTAACATCAGAAGGATTGCTCCCGTTGTCTTTGCTAGCTAATTCAGCGATCTTCTGCAGCAGAATATGCTGCGGCATATGCATTAGGTGCTCGATCGGAACTTTCAGTTCTGCGGCCAACTTCACGGCCGTCTCCGGCGAGATTTGCAATGGTTTCATAGTGGAACATGCCTCCTGTCTTGAATTCTAGAAATAAGAGTATACCTAAAGAGGTAGTTCAAAAAGTCCGCTTTTGATCACGAAGTGAATCAGGAAGTAGGTTCGGCGTCGAATCTTGAATTCAGCCGGGCCTTCCGGTGCTCACGTACAAACTACGTACGCTCCGCTCCTCAGCCCCTAGCTTCATTCAACCTTCTCGGTGCTGAAAACCCGTACTTTTTGAACCTATACAATAGTTATACACTTTTACTTGAATCAGTTCCACAATTCGTGCGAGGCAGTTTAAAGAAGAAAGGATGATATATCGATGAAACAGGTATCTGTAAATGACCAGCTTGTAGAGACTTGGAATCTGGACTCCATCTTCCCTGGAGGCTCTGCCTCAGTGGAATTCGCGAAGTTCCTGGATGAGCTGGGCCGCAATCTTGCTGAACTTTATTCGGCATTGAAGCAAGCGTCAGTACCAAGAAATATTGATGAGACTCGGGCTTTGGATCAGACAATTGAGGGGCTGCAAAGTGCGAGGGCAAGATTGCTTGAGGCAGGAGCCTTTGTTGAATGTCTGACGGCTCAGGATCAGCATGATAAGAAGGCGGTTCAGCTAACTGGAAAAGTGACCTCGCTGCGAGCAGCACTGCAAAATGTGATGACATTGTTCGAAAGTTTGCTGCGCGATACGGAAGATCAGGTTTGGCTGGAATGGATCGCTCGGGATGAGATCGCCCCAATCGCTTTTGTTATGAATGAGAAGCGTGATTCCGCTCGTGAGAAGCTTTCTCCAGAATTGGAAAGTTTGGCTGCAGATTTGGCTGTGGATGGATATCATGGCTGGGGACAACATTACGATACGATTGTAGCCAAAGTTGGCGTTGAATTTACTGATGATGAAGGGAAGAAATCTACGCTCTCCGTCGGACAGGCGGCCAATAAACTGAGCGATTCGGATCGTGATGTTCGCGAGAGAACATTCGTGGAATGGGAGAAGGCTTGGGGGGATGTAGCTGACTATAGCGCAGATACATTGAACAGATTGGCCGGATTCCGTTTGAAGTTGTACGAGAAGCGCGGCTGGGAAGATGCGTTGAAGGAGCCGCTACAGATCAATCGCATGTCCAGAGAGACACTGGATATGATGTGGCAGGTTATAGAGGAGAACAAACCGATCTTTGTCTCGTATTTGGAACGTAAAGCTAAAATGCTTGGAGTGGAACAGCTTAGTTGGGGTGATGTGGATGCACCGCTCGCCAAGTCAGAGACAAAGATAGGCTACCAAGCGGCGGCGGAAGATATTGTGAAGCAATTTGGGAAATTCAGTCCGAAAATGGCTGATTTTGCGGCTGACGCATTTAACCGTGGCTGGATCGAAGCTGAAGATCGCCCAGGGAAGCGTCCGGGGGGCTTCTGTACTTCACTGCCAGTTAGCAAACAGACGCGGATATTCATGACCTTCGGCGGTAACTACTCAAACGTATCTACCTTGGCTCATGAGCTGGGACATGCGTACCATCAATATCTGATGGAAGAGCTGCCACAATTCAATCAGGATTACGCAATGAATGTAGCCGAGACGGCATCAACCTTTGCTGAGATGATTCTGGCGGATGCGCTTCTGAAGAATGCGGGAAGCGAAGAAGAGAAGCTGGCACTGCTCGCTGAGAAGGTGCAGAATAGCGTATCCTTCTTCATGAACATCCATGCCAGATTCCTGTTCGAGACTCGCTTCTATGAGAAGCGTAAGTCAGGTATGCTGGATGCTTCTGAACTATCTGCTCTGATGGAGGAAGCACAGCGTGAAGCCTATCATGGAGCGCTTGGAAATTACCACCCTCTCTTCTGGACATCCAAGCTGCATTTTTACATTACTGATGTACCGTTCTATAATTTTCCTTACACCTTCGGCTACATGTTCAGTACCGGAATTTATGCCCAGGCGCTGAAGGAAGGAGAGGGCTTCGCGGAGAAATATGATGCTATTCTTCGCGATACGGGTCGCATGACAGTAGAAGAATTGGCGTCCAAGCACTTGAATGCAGATTTAACGAAGCCTGATTTCTGGCGCGATGCGATGGCTCTAGCTGTTGCGGATGCGCAAATGTTCCTTGATATGACCAAGTAAGGCGAACGAGCCGTCCCAAAAGTAGGTTATTTCTACCAGGGACGGCTTTTTTATGACAATTCGGTTTGCTGCCCCAATTATTGAGGAATTTAATCGCGAATGAGAGGCATGTGCTGAAAAAGGAGGCAATCCATGAACGAAGATTATTGTTTAATGATGTTATTTAAGTAGGAAAATAGGGTATAAAGTCGTTATTTACATAGTAATTTATAACCAATTTTGTTTCTAATTGTTGAATAATAGAATATATTGGAATATAATGAGGCATAAGCCCTAGTTCAAGGGAACAACATAGGAAGGGAGGGGGAGTATGCTGACAGCCGATCAGCTCTCGTTGGCAAGACAGGTCGATATTGTATTTAAGGAATTATCCGTAGAACTTGGAGGTATGACATCAGGCACCGTATTCATTCAAATTCGCAATAATATAATTGGTAAATTCGGCATTCGCCACAATCCGATCGCTGGCCGCAACGGTCATTTGGAGGAAGAAGAACAGGGCTTATCTTCAGAACAACTTCATTCTTTTCGCGTGATGGCAGTTGAGGCTTTGAAGTACAAACGCTATTGGACTCATGGGGAGATTAGCTATGAGTTCGCATTGAAGAAGGGCACCATTATGGTCGATGCTATTCTGGAGTCCAATTATAATATGGCGAACCTAATGATTCAGAGGTATCCAAGAGTAAATGCAGCGAATACATACAAAGGATCAGATTTATCTTCATAATTATTTAAGTGAATTAAGGAACTTTGGATATCATAGTGAAAGACAGGCGACCTGCCAATGCAGATCACCTGTCTTTCTATAGGTGTGAACAGGAGAGAGTGTATTACATGTTAGAACGACCCGACAATTGCTGCTCTGCCATTTGAACCAGACGTTTGGTAATGTATCCTCCTAAAGATCCGGTTTCGCGAGAAGTATAGTGCCCCATGTAACCGTCCTGTGGGATGGATACGCCCAACTCTTGTGCAGCTTCCATCTTCAATTGTTGTAATGCAGAATTTGCTTCAGGAACAACAAGGTTGTTGGAACGGTTGTTACGGCCTTGATTTTGACCTGCCATGTTTGTCACCTCCTTTGGCCTTTGTGATGTTAGTATGGTTTTTGCAGAATAAAATATTCAGTATAACTGCTAATTTGCAAAGTGGTAATTGTTTGAAATTTATAGGCTCTTTGTATAACAAAGAGAGCCCTCCGATAAAGGAAGGCTCTCGATATATTATTCTTTTGTTTAGCTACGATAAATCATATCCAGGTTCACATAGAATTCCAAAGTTTGTGCTGGCTGTAGGTCGATCAGACCTGTAACAGAGGCAGGGTGCTTGGAATTAGGGGCATCTGGCAGCCATGTATAAGGCTCGATACACAAGAATTGGTCGGCTTCGCCTTTTGTATACAGCACCCAATGCTTGAAATAAGCTGGATCTGCGGAGTAATGAAGTCCGTAACCATCTTTGCGGAGCAGATCGGCCGTTACGGATTTGTCTCCAATTTGGAACATCGTATCAAAGTTGGTACCGCTCAGATTTAATCCGTCATTGAGGGCATTAAGCTCGCCCAAAGGCGCGATATCTCCGGTAGTAATCAGTTCCTCATTTGAGGAATAGATGGCGGATACCGGTACTTTGAGCGTCCAATCCTCAGGCTTGCCGTCTAGCAGGAACCAGGTATGTAAACCTAAGCCGAATGGAGCTGGCTTGTCACCTAAATGTGTCACCTTGAAAGTCTGCTTCAGCGAAGCACCCTGGAGCCTGAGCGTCATTTCTAACTTGAGCGGAACGGGATACTGACGCATCCAATTCGGGTCATCGGAAGTTAAAAACTCAGTAGTTACGGCACAGCCTTCATCGTCTTCCTCGATATCGCTGACACACCAGCTCTGTGTACGGTGAAGTCCATGAATATGATTGTCATTGGCCGTGTTCCGGTCAAATTGATACTCCTGTCCTGCATAGGTGAAATGTCCTTTGCGAATACGACCCGGTGGAATGAGCATCGGAATGCCAAAATGGTAAGGCTTCTGCAAGTAGAATTCAAGCTCAGTCTCCTCTGGATGACGAAGAACATGGCGCTTCTCAACATGATCCCAAATGCTGATTACATTATTACCAAGGCGGGGTAGCAGTGTGACTTCAAGTTCACGGCTATTTAAAATGTACGTGTCATAACCGTTCCATTGTCCTTTGGTCACTTTTTTCATATCGTTGCTCCTTTTCCCACATATTCATCTGAAATAATCGGTTTTAAAAAAGCTTAGCACTATCATAACACTTTTTTTCAAGGACGAAAAATAGATTTGACATTGTATAATAAGCCAATTATTATGAGTATAATTTAGAATATCATAAATGAACACGATGATGGGGACAAGTAGACAATGTTTTTATTTCCTTCAGAAAGCCGGTGGTTGGATGCGAACCGGTAGGAATGACTTTGCTGAATGGACCCCGGAGTTCCGGATGAACCCAAAAGGAAATCGAGCCTTTTGCAAGTATTACCGGACGGTCAATCCACGTTACGGACATTAGAGGTATAGTTCTCATCGGCTTAAGGCGAACAGATCGTCGCGGCTATTGGTTATCGTTCTATACGAATAAGGGTGGCACCACGGTCTCACGTCCCTTCACAGGGATGTGAGGCCTTTTTTGCGTCCGTTTTTGATTACGAAGTGAATCTGGGAATGGTCCGGTGCTGAAACTGTACTTATGAACATTCACTTCAAACTTTAAATCTAAATATATGGAGGAGGCAGTTTTTTATGAAAAAAGTTCTGTCCGGCATTCAGCCTAGCGGCAAGCTTACGCTCGGTAATTATATTGGAGCACTCAAAAATTTCGTCACGTTGCAGGATGATTACTCCTGTAACTTTATGGTTGTTGATTTGCACGCGATTACAGTTCCGCAGGATCCGGCTAATCTGCGCGAGCAATCCGAGGCAGTAGCGGCTCTGTTCGTAGCTGCTGGTATTGATCCGAATAAATCTAACGTGTACATGCAGTCCCATGTCCGTCAGCATGCTCAGTTGGGATGGATTCTAACAACCTTGACATCAATGGGAGAACTGGAGCGGATGACCCAGTTCAAGGATAAGGCAGCAGGCAAAGAATCTGTAGGGGCAGGATTGTTTGTCTATCCGTCACTCATGGCTGCGGATATTCTGGTCTACAATGCTGATCTGGTACCGGTAGGGGAAGACCAGAAACAGCATCTTGAATTGACACGTGATTTGGCAGGGCGCTTCAATAGCCGCTTTGGCGAATACTTCACACTCCCTGATCCTTATATTCCGAAAGTTGGCGCCAGAATTATGTCGCTTGACGATGCTTCTAAGAAGATGAGCAAGAGTAACCCGAATCCGGGAAGTTATATCGCACTGCTCGATACCCCGGATGAAATTCGTAAGAAGATCAGCCGGTCGACGACAGATTCGGGACGTGAGGTTAGATTTGACACGGAAGCGAAACTGGAGGTAAGCAATCTCATCACGATCTACAGTCAATGTTCTGGATTGTCAGTGGCTGAGGTAGAGCAGAAATATGAAGGCCAAATGTACGGGCCATTCAAGAAGGATCTGGCTGAAGTTGTCGTTAGCGTGCTTGAACCGCTTCAGCGGCGTTATCATGAGATCCGAAACTCAGGAGAAATTCATGACATTCTGCGTCAAGGCGCATTGAGAGCTAACGAGGAAGCGGAGAAGGTACTGCAGGATGTACAACGAATGATGGGCTTCCTCCTCTAAGAGGTAGTTCAAAAAGTCCACTTTAGGCTTATCATATAATTTAATTAATTCAGAACTTAGCCCGGGCATAATCGATGCCCGGGCTTTTTAGATAGTAGAATTGCAATTCTGTTACACAACTTCTGTCATTAAATTGTCACAATCCCTGCTTTTTATCGGATGATTGTCAAACATTTCTCCTTCTTGGTATGATAAAGTTTATAGTGTAATATGGATTCATTGAATTATTCGTGAACTTCTTTATATAGGAAGACAAATTTTATAGTTTAGGGGGAAATATCCGACATGGACAGAATTTCTTACACTGCACCTTCAGAATCGGCAGCGTTGTCCGTGAGACCTACTCCTCCAGGAAAAGCAGCGACTTGGAAGGATTTTATCGCGCTAACCAAACCAGGTATTTTGCGTTCAAATCTTATCGCGGCTTTTGCTGGCTTTTGGGTGGCTTCTCAATGGCATTTACAATACGGCAAACTAATCCTCATGTTACTGGGAACCGTACTGGTTATGGCTTCCTCCTGTGTGTTCAACAATTACTTTGACCGTGATTTGGATATGAAGATGGCCCGCACACAGAATCGCGTGCTTCCTACTGGGAAGATGTCGCCGAAGACGGTGCTCTGGTATGCCATTATATTAGGTATATTGGGATTATCTGTACTATTTATCGGCAACGGCCTGCTGGCCGGCGTATTTGGTGTCATTGGAATGCTCGTATATGTCGTTGTGTATACATTATGGCTGAAGCGCTCCTCGACCTGGAGTACCTCAGTTGGAGGGATATCAGGAGCTATGCCTCCGGTGATCGGATATGTAGCGGCTGCAGGTAAGGTTGACCTTGGAGCTGTTCTGTTATTTGCGATGCTGTTCTTATGGCAACCTCCTCATTTCTGGGCGCTCGGCATCCGGCGTGTAGAGGAGTATCGGGCGGCAGGCTTCCCGTTATTGCCAGTTGTAAAGGGAATTCCGAGAACGAAATTGCAAATGATTCCTTATCTGGTTCTACTACTGCCTATTCCAATATTAATGTATGTCTACGATTATACAGGAATGTGGTTCCTTATCATCGGTGAGCTTCTGTCCGTATCCTGGTTGTTGATGGCGCTAAAAGGCTTCCGTTCACAGGAAAATGATGCTTGGGCGAAGCGGGTATTCTTGTTCTCAATCAACTATTTGACAGTCAGCATGATCGTCATGATTCTCGATACAGTACGATTGTAATGGAGGTTTGAGGATGTCGTTGCTCAAGAAATATAAATTGACCTGGATTTTGCTGGCGTTATGTATCATAATGGCGGGGTATCTGCTCTGGACTACCTATGCCAAGCCCAAGCTGCCGATTATCCGGCCAGTGGAGAGCTTCAGCTTGGAAAATGTAGATGGTCGCAATATTACGCTAGAGGATACAAACGGCAAGGTTCGGCTATTTTATTTCTTCTTCTCCAGTTGCCCGGATGTGTGTCCACTCACGACCTTCCGCTTAAGTCAAGTACAGGACCTGCTTAAGGATAAAGGGATGTTCGGCAAGGATGCCGAGATCGTCTCGATTTCCTTCGATCCGGAGCGAGACTCGCGCGAAGCCATTAAGGCGTTTGGAGACAAATTTAAGGCCGATTATTCAGGCTGGTATTTCTTGCGGGGAGATCAGCAGAAGACGATGGATCTGGCTATGAACTCATTCAAAATTTTAATTAATAAGGATCAGAATAACAATTTTGTCCATATGGATCTGATTGGTCTGGTTGACCGGGACGGCAACTTGCGGAATATATACCGTCCAGAGTCTACGCCTCAGGAGATCGCCCAAGGTGTTATCGATCTAGCCAAAGAATAGTAATTCAGCTTCATATTTGGCCTGTCTCATTTTCAGACGAAGCCGGGAGGAGGATATTCAATATATTCCTCTAGCCCGGCTTTTTCTAATTGGGCGATGATATATTCGTCAGGCGTACCTTCCACACCAGCATAGCCTCTTCTCGTATAGATCTGGACGGCATCCGGGAAGGTGTCCCGTAATATGGCGCGGATCTTCTTGCCAGAAGCGTCGTTGTCCATAAATAAGTAAACTTCATCATCTCCAACCTGCTTGCGAAGCGATTCTAGCTTGAGATTGTTCAAGGTACCGAAGGTGCAATGAATATATATATCTTCATGAAGCAGTCTGAGCAGCTTGCTGCGATCATTCTTGCCTTCGACGATGATGCTTATCGGCATGGCGGTTCACCTCGATCACGTTGGGATGGTTAATTCTTATAGTGTATACCTGACCGCCATCTCATGCAAAAACATGATAAAAGCGGCCTGTCGGGAGGGGGACAGACCGCGGGCCATGATTTCATCCTACCAGAAAGGGGCACGCAGGATAATCACCAGCAAAATATAGAGTACCAAGATGGTGCCTGCTGATGACCAGCAACCGCCAACTCTTGGGCTGATGACCCTGATCCGCATGGTCCACACGGTTCGATATGACCCACTTTTGATCACCTCCCTTTTTATGCTTGGGTCAGTAACTACAAAATATACTATGTTTAATCTACGCTCCTGCCCTGTGCAATGGCCTAACCATGTTCAAAATTATATGTGAATGCCCCTATAGAGGTTGTTCAAAAAGTCCTGCTCAACTGCTTCATCTTTCCGTTGGTACGGTGAAGGAAGCAGGCATATTTGCTCTCCAGGTAGGAACGACGATAATAACCAGCATTAAGAGCAAGAAGGCAAAGAAGTAAGGAGAGTAGTTATTATGCATTGTTCCCGCAATAATGGGGCCGAGGAATGAACCGATTGACATCGCAATAGATTGCATTGAGAATACGGTTCCCAGTCGTTTTCCCCCGCATAAGTCGATAAAGACGGAAGCCATGGCAGGGAAGACGATACCTTTGGCCAGGCCGAGGGCAAATAGCGAAATGACAATCGGAATCGAGTCGAGTGCCGCTAGTGAGAAGAAGGACAGAGCAATACCGAGTATTCCGAGATAGGTTCTAATATACGGCGAGAAGTGATTCAGGAACAACAACGATAAGGTCGCCAGAGCCCCGAGGCTAATAATCGAGAAGTAAAGTCCAGTGTGCATGATCCCGGATAATCCACCGGCCTGGAGCGGGAGTTCAAAATATAGAATCCCTTGGGCGCAGGATACGGCAAAGGGCAGCAAATAGAAATAGATAGGAATGATATTGAGCTTCATAGGTGCCTTCTTCATAGGTTGCTGTAGGGTGGTCTTTAATTTGGGCGGTTCCTTGATCGTGAACATGGCGATAACACCGGTAATGATCATGAGCCAGCCAAGCGTCTGGAAAGTAAGGGTGAAACCGGTGCGGGCGACAAGAAAGGCCCCGGCTGCCGGGGAGACGACAGAAGCAAGGGTATGCATGACCCCATGTCCGGCCATCAACTTCCCCTGTTTCACAGCGTTGCTCGACAGGGAAGCGAGCAGGGCCAGACAAGCCGGGGACAGGAAAGCAAGCACAAATCCGCTAATCGAGCGCAGCACGAGAAGCTGCCATGGCTCCGTGACATGGGCCTGCAGTAGGAGGATCGCTCCCCCAGAGAGCAGACTGAATATCATATAGCCACGGCTTCCGTGCCGATCCACGCCCTGTCCAGCAATTAGATTGCCAGGCAGATGTGTTAGCGCATATATACCCATCATCCAACCAATGAAGGCAGGCGCAGCCCCGAGTGACAATGCAAAGGGCGTCAGAATAGGATATTGCGCATGTAGGTCGAAGAAAGCGAGGAACATAAAAAAATAAAGCCAGAAAGCGATTTTCACTGCCTTGCCCTCCTCTAAAAGTGAGTGTTCAAAAAGGCCGGTTTTCTTATCAAAAGTGGACTTTTTAAACTACCTCTTAAAAGTCATTATGCTATACTTGTACGTCGCTTGGGACGAACTTATACCCCCTTTCGGTACATGACATACATAATTTTCTGTGATTTCCTGTTAAATTGGGGTTAAGCTGTCATTGGAACTGGCCATCATGTATAATAAGGGAGCGTCCGCTTAATCGGGTAGCTCTGACATATGCAAGGTAGTTCAAAAAGAGCTAAATACGGGCCTTTTTGAACATGAATGATTAAGAGTTTAGGGGTGTTAATGGATATGGATTTGAATGTTGATGTGTGGATTGAATTTCTAAAACAAAACTGGCTCGTCATTGTCGTAGCCCTGGTTATCCTATTTCTGGTGCTGAATTTTGTTAAGACCTTAGTCAAATGGGCGCTAGTCCTTGTCATTGCTGCGTTCATCATTATATACAGTGGCATATCTCTTAAGGATATTGGCAATGCGGTAGAGACGGTGAAGGACCAGGCTGCTGATATCACCAAGTCGGAAGTTCTGCAGATGATGAAGAAGGAAGCAGCGGAAGCGGAAATCACTCAGAATAGCGATGGAACGTTTACGATTAAGACGCCTAATCTTGAAGTCACAGGCAGTGACGGTGATAGTAAAGTAAAGGTTAAGTTCCATGGCGTATCTGTGGGTGAATGGAAGGTCAATGATACGATAGAGGCGTTTATTGAAGAAGCAAAGCGCAAGTAGCGGGTAAGGTCTGCCTTAAATATTATGACCATAAGTCATCAAGATAGGGGGCAAGCATGACGATGGTCTTGGCTCAACAATTACAAGAAATGAACTGGATTAACGCATTGCTAATATGTATTTTGCTTATATCTGTGCTGCAAGGATGGGCGCGTGGGGCGTCCCGTACGGCGGGAAGATTGTTCACCTTAGTTAGTGGGGGAATTCTGTCTGTTGTGAGTATAATCGGGTCGATTCCTCTCACCATATGGTTATCCCCGAAGGTACAAGATTGGCTCTCCTCCATTACGTACCCGCAGCGTGATATGGCAACATGGGAACAAGTATATTACACAATCGTCACCGCGATTCGTGACTTTCCACTGATGCGGTTCGCTGTGTTGTTTATTATTAGCTATTGGTTGATCCGCACTATACTGGGATTGCTCTCAGCGTTTTTACTAGGAGGTTCTTCGCTTGAGCGCGCTCCTTTCGGCGGAAGGGCTAGAGCCTCATTCCTGAGCAGAATTATCGGGGCATGTATTGGTACCGTAATCGGTACGGTCAGATGTATGATGATGATCGTCCTTTTATTTATCGTCGTTACACTGTTTCCGAACAGTAGCTTCAGTCAATATGTGCAGGCTTCTACAGTATACCAACAAGGAGCACACACAGTGATTGAGCCGCTGACTGGAGACTTGATCAAGGAAAAGCTGCCGGTGTTCACTCGCAGTGTGGAGGCGGAACTCAACGGTATTCTGCAGCGGAAGTATGAGGTGATAGATGCCAATGTTCCGCAGGATATCGAACTGGCTGCGGCCAAAGTAACGGAAGGCGCGGGTACGGATGAAGAGAAGGCAAGGCGTCTCTATGACTGGGTCGGCTCCAGAGTGAGCTATGATTATGGTAAGGTCAAGGATTATGAAGAGCGGGGGGACTGGCATGAACAGACGCCGCAGATGACCTTTGATACGAAGAAGGGAGTATGCATCGATTACTCACGTCTGTATGCGGTTATGGCTAGGTCTCAGGGTCTTAAAGTGAAGGTTGTGACCGGATTAGGATATGACGGTAGAGGAGGATACGGACCTCACGCCTGGAATGAGGTATATCTGACAGAGAAGGACAAGTGGATTCCGCTTGATTCAACTTGGGCGCAAAGTGGGGATTGGTTCAATTCGCCTGCTTTTTATGATACGCATGTTCCTGACAAAACCGTTTAAAGAGGTTGTTCAAAAAATCCGCTTTTGATAAGAAAACCGATCGAAGTCATTCAAGGATGAGCGACCGCGATCCAAAGGTAGGTTTTCTTGCGATATAGAATTTCATCAGCTACGCTGATAACTTATAAATTCTATATCTAACACGAAGTGAATCAGGAAGCAAATTCGACATCGAATCTTGAATTCAGCCGGGCCTAAGCAAATGCTTACGAAGTCATGTTTCCTACGGAAACATCTCAGGTGCTCACGTACCCAAAACGTACGCTCCGCTCCTCAGACCCTAGCTTTATCCAACCTTCTCGGTGCTGAAAACCGGACTTTTTGAACACGTACTTAAATAAGTCTAGTACCAGGTGTGTAACCTCGCATCGGATTGAATCGTTATGTTAATATAGTTGATGAAGTATGGAAGCATGAAAGAGGAGAAACGCCCATGAAGAACTCATACAATGACGATCCTCGCGAGCAGGAAGCCAAGCTGAAGCGTCATTTTAATATTCGCTTGAACTTATTCTTTTTCAGTACATTTATTATTTTTACGGTTATTATTGTACGTCTGGCGATCCTACAATTTGTAGAAGGTCCAAGTCTGTCGCAGCAGGAGACGAGTATGCGGGTTAAGGATGTCCCGCTATCACCGATTCGTGGCTCTATCTTAGCGGCAGGCGGCGAGAAGCTTGCTTACTCGACTCCGGTGCAGTCGCTCTACATTACACTGCAGAAGGACTATAGCAAATCCGAACGGGGTAAGAAGAATCGGCCTGAGGCGCTGGAAATCGCCAAAAAGCTGAAAGAGGTATTCGATAAGTATGGTGATAAGGTCAATGAGCCGATGACGGAGGAAGATATCGTTAAGGCGATGGACCTGGACTACAACAAGGGCAATGGTTATTCGCCAAGACTGATCAAGTCAGGATTAAATAAGCAGGAGATTGCTTATTTCCTGGAGCGTAAATCAGAATTCCCTGGTATCGATATCGTCGAGGATAGCATTCGGCACTATGATACGGATACGGTCGCTGTACAGACGATTGGATATCTCAAGAAATATAAATCCATGGATGACGTTAAATGGTATGACCCGATCCGTGAAGCCAATAATTCATTAGACAAGGATCCTGCCCTGGATTATACGTCCGAGGAGCTTGTTGGTGCGGATGGATTGGAGATGTATTACCAGAATGAGCTTCGCGGCAAGAACGGCTACAAGAAAGTGCCGATCGATCCGCGGAATATGGCTACAGGCGTATCCGAGATCGTACCTCCGGAGAAGGGGTATGATCTGCATACGAATATTAACAAGAATATTCAGCTTATCGCCGAGCAAGCCATTTTGGATCAGCTTGATTGGGTGCATAAAAATCCGGTATCTGGTGAAGTTCACCCTAATGCAAAGACCGGTTATGCTGTTGCGATGGAAGTGGACACCGGTAATGTTGTGGCCATGGCGAGCATGCCGGACTATGATACGAACGTCTGGCAATCCGGTGGGATTGCGTCAGACGATTGGTCCAAGATTATGACTAATTATCAGAACGGGACGATTACTCCAATCAGTTCAGGTCGTTCAGGGCATAATTTCGATTCGACGGTGTTATTGGGATCGACGATCAAGCCTCTGTCTGTATTGATCGGACTTAATGAAGGGCTGTTCACGACGACCACTTATTATAATGATACAGGTATCGCTTACTTTGGTAAGAATGATTCCTCCAGCGTTCGTAACTCAGGAAGGCATGCCTACGGCTCACTGAGACCTTCTGGAGCGATCCGCCATTCCTCCAACGCCTTTATGGTCGATATGGTCGGCGAGAAATTATGGAAAAAGTATGGAAATGAAGGTATTGACGTCTGGGATAAATATATGAAGGAGTTCGGTCTCGGTGTCTCAACAGGGATCGATCTTCCGAAAGAATACCTAGGTAATCTAAACTATAAGAATGCGGAATCAGAGACAGCTCTTTCACGGCTGGCCTATGCTTCCTTTGGACAGCAAGCGGGTTATACAGCTATGCAACTGGCTCAATATACGGCAACTCTGGCAAGTCGAGGTTCGCGAATGGAGCCGCATATCGTCAACAAGATTACAGATGAGAATGGCAATATCATCAAAGAATTCAAGCCGACGGTATTGAATAAGGTCGAATTCAAGGATGCATATTGGAACGAAGTCATCAGCGGGATGGAGACGAATGTCCCGGTGGCCTTTGCTGGATTCCCGTATGATTTTGCCCGGAAGACGGGTACCTCGCAGCAATGGGGAGCTGGGGCTAACCGGGATAACGGCGTATTTATCGCCTTTGCGCCACGCAAAAATCCAAAACTTGCTGTTGCGGTTATTATTCCCGAAGGCGGCTTTGGTGCCTGGAGCGCCGCGCCGGTCGCCCGTAAGATCTTCGATGCTTATGATCAGGAGTATGGACTCGATGGCGTTCCGAAGAAGACGCAAAATCAGCAGACAAATGATCAGAGCACCGGTCAAACGAATAACACGCAATGAGAATTTAAAATTGAATAAAGACGATACATCAGCGATCTTTCACGGCATAGCTTAGGAAAGATCGCTGTTTTTTTTTATCTAAACTTGTCCAAGGCTTTGATCTCGACTATTTCGTGGAAAGAAAGTAGGGGGAATCCATTGAAAATCGTCTATCCGATAAACCGGGGTGAGCAGGAAGCGGTGATGAAGGGTCGATTTAATATTAGACTGAATCTTTTCTTTTTCAGTGCATTTGCAATATTTACGGTCATCATTGTTCGCCTGGCGATTTTGCAGTTCGTTGAAGGTCCAAGTCTGTCCAAACAGGAGATGAGCATGCGGATCAAGGATGTCCCACTATCACCGATTCGTGGCTCTATCTTAGCGGCAGGCGGCGAGAAGCTTGCTTACTCGACCGCGGTGCAGTCGTTATACATTACACTCCAGAAAGACTACAGCATGTCGGCGCGGGGCAAGGAGAACCGACCTGAAGCGCTGGAAATCGCCAAGAAGCTAAAGGAAGTATTCGATAAGTATGGCGATAAGGCTAGTGAGCCGATGACGGAGGAAGATATCGTCAAGGCACTGGACCTGGATTACAAAAAAGGCAACGGTTATTCGCCAAGACTGATCAAATCGGGATTAAATATGAAAGAAGTTGCTTATTTCTTAGAGCGTAAATCAGAGTTCCCTGGTATCGACATCGTTGAGGATAGCGTTCGGCACTACGATAAGGATACGGTAGCTGTACAGACGGTTGGATATCAGAAGAAATTTAAATTTATGGATGCTGAAAAGTTGTACGAATCAACTCGTAAAGCAAATGCTTCAAAGGACAAGGACCCTGCTCTGGATTATACGGGTGAGGAGCTCGTTGGTGCTGATGGACTGGAGTTGTACTATCAGGAGTATTTACGCGGCAAGAATGGATATAAGAAAGTTCCTATCGACCCGCGGAATATGGCTACAGGCGTATCGGAGATCGTTCCACCGGAGAAGGGATATGATCTGCATACGAATATCAACAAGAATATTCAGATGGTCGCTGAGCAGGCGATTATGGATCAGATCGATTGGGTCCATAAAAACCGGGTATCCGGTGAGGTCCACCCTAATGCGAAGACAGGCTACGCCGTTGCAATGGAAGTGGACACCGGCAATGTTGTAGCCATTGCGAGTATGCCGGATTATGATACGAACGTATGGCAATCCGGCGGGATTAATCCCGAAGACTGGGCTAAAATAGAAGCAAATTATCAGAATGGGTCGATTACCCCATATAGTTCGGGGCAATCAGGACATAATTTTGGCTCTAATGTACTGCTTGGTTCAACGATCAAGCCTTTGTCTGTATTGATTGGTCTTAATGAGGGGCTGTTTGCAACAACGGATTATTATCCTGATACAGGTATTGCCTACTTTGGTAAGAATAATTCATCTAGCGTCCGCAACTCAGGAAGGCATGCTTATGGTCCAATTAAACCCACTGAAGCGATTCGTGTTTCCTCTAATGCCTTTATGGTCGATATGGTCGGGGAGAGGTTATATAATAAATACAAGTCTGAAGGAATCGGCGTTTGGGATAAATATATGAAGAAGTTCGGTCTAGGAATATCAACGGGAGTAGACCTTCCTAAAGAGTTCCTGGGTCAGCTTGGCTATAACAATGAATCAGAGACAGCACTATCCCGATTGGTATATGCTTCTTTCGGACAGCAGGGCGGCTATACAACCATGCAATTGGCTCAATATACGGCGACTCTCGCAAGCCGAGGTTCGCGAATGGAGCCGCATATCGTTAACAAAATTACCGATGAGAACGGAAATATCATTAAAGAATTTAAGCCGAAGGTACTGAATAAGGTTGAGTTTAAAGATGCTTATTGGAATGCAGTAATTGATGGGATGAGGACCGATGTATCTGCCTTTGCCGGATTCCCGTATGATTTTGCCCGGAAGACGGGTACCTCGGAGCAATGGGGAGCTGGGGCTAACCGGGATAACGGTGTATTTATCGCCTTTGCTCCGCGCAAAAATCCGAAGCTTGCAGTTGCGGTCATTATTCCAGAAGGCGGCTTCGGGGCCTGGAGCGCCGCACCGGTCGCCCGTAAAATTTTTGATGCTTATGATCAAGAGTATGGGCTGGACGGTATACCGAAGAAAAGCCTTCAGCAGCAGGACGGTAAGCACTAATAAACAATAGTTATTTTAATCATTTAAGGGCCATGGTGAGAACTATTTTCAGTAAAAATGGAAATAGTTCTTGCTTTTTGGCCTGTTTATCATTTAGAATTTGCATTAGGGAAACATTTTTAATTCGGTGAAACAATTGTATCTCTATGAAACATTTATTCTACTAAGCAAAAAACAGAGCGCGCTGCTCAAAATATTAGGAGGACTAATCTATGGGACAGATTTCAGTTAAGAAAGGCCCTTTGCAGAGGGCGAAGATTACACTAAGTGTGCTGGTGCTGGTCATCGTTGCAGCCTGCTCCAAAGTGGAGGGAGAAGCCTCGCATCTCCAAAGAGCCGAGGATGGCGACAAAATCCAAGTTGTCTCCACGATTGGGATGATTACGGATGTTGTTCAGGAGGTCGGCGGGGAAGAGGTTGAAGCTATCGGCTTGATGGGGCCAGGGGTAGACCCGCACCTATATAAAGCTTCGCAAGGAGATATGACACGATTGGATCGGGCGGATATGATCTTTTACGGAGGTCTGCATCTGGAAGGAAAAATGACGGAGATCTTCGAGAAGCTCGAGCGCAGCAAGCCGACGGTAGCCGTATCCCGAGGAATTGATACCTCGCTGCTTCGTTCCGGGGAGGATGCAGGTGGTACACAGTATGATCCTCATATCTGGTTCAATGTGAAGCACTGGATATCAGCAACGGAGACAATCCGCGATGCTTTGGCCAGCTATGACCCGGCCCACGCTGATCTCTATAAAGACAATGCCGAGAAATATATACAGCAATTGAAGGAACTCGACGAAGAGGTGCGGACGGCGGTTGCCGAAATTCCACCATCCGGCCGTGTGCTTGTAACTGCACATGATGCCTTTGGATATTTTGGAGAAGCCTACGGGATTAAAGTTATGGGATTGCAGGGGATCAGTACGGCCGCGGAGTATGGCTCTAAGGATGTGAGCGAGCTTCGGGATTACCTGGTCGACAATAAGATCAAGGCGGTGTTCGTAGAATCCAGCATACCGACGAAATCGATGGAAGCGGTCATTGCCGGAGCCAAGGAGAAGGGACATGAGGTTGAGATCGGCGGTGAATTGTATTCCGATTCGTTAGGGGAGCCGGGATCTGATGCGGATACTTATATCAAAATGGTACGGCACAATGTAAGCACGATCGTAAATGCATTGAAATAAAATATAGGCGGTGACTAACGCCAAGGAGATAAGGAGCGATATAACCATGGGTGTGTACCCGCTTGAAGTAAGTAATTTGACGGTAGCCTATCAGAAGAAGCCGGTATTAAATTCGGTATCCTTTCGGATTCCTTCCGGGAAGCTGATCGGGGTGCTCGGCCCAAACGGGGCTGGGAAATCGACGATGCTGAAGGCGGTGCTGGGACTCATCCCGGCTGTTGAAGGCACAGTGAAGGTATTTGGCCGCAGTTACCAAGAGAATCGGAAGAAGGTCGGCTATGTGCCACAGCGCGAATCCGTCGATTGGGACTTCCCAACGAATGCGCTGGATGTAGTTATGATGGGCAGATATGGACATCTGGGCTGGATTCGCCGTCCGGGGGTGAAGGAGCGGCAGATCGCCATGGAATGTCTGGCCAAGGTCGGCATGGCGGATTTCGCGGGCAGGCAGATCAGTCAGTTGTCCGGGGGACAACAGCAGCGAGTATTTCTAGCGAGAGCATTGGCGCAAAATGCCACACTCTATTTCATGGATGAACCTTTTGCCGGGGTAGACGCGACGACAGAGAAAGCGATCATTCGTCTGCTGCATGAGCTTAAGGAGCAAGGCAAGACGGTGCTTGTTGTCCACCACGATCTGTCCACCGTGAAGGAGTACTTTGATGAAGTCGTTCTACTTAACGGCAAGCTAGTAGCTGCGGGGCCGACCGAGGAGATATTTACCTCCTCCAATCTGCAGAAGACTTATGGCGGAAGGATTGCCATGCTGCAGGATGTAGCGCAGGAGGCGGTGAGTCTTACATGATGTCTACTTTATTAGGCTGGTTTGCCGATCCGAATATGCAGTGGATTCTGATGGGTTCCTTATTGCTTGGAATCGGAAGCGGAGTTATCGGCTCATTCACTTATTTACGCAAACAGAGCCTGTTAGGGGATGCGCTTGCCCATGCCGCACTCCCGGGGATTTGCATCGCCTTCATGTTAAGCGGTGTTAAATCGATTGGATTATTCATGATCGGCTCCATCGTGTCGGGAATGATAGCGACCTTCGGCATCTATGCCATAACTCGTTATTCACGCATCAAGCAGGATGCAGCACTTGGCATTATTTTATCGGTATTCTTCGGAATCGGGGTCATGTTGATGACGAAGATTCAGCATAGTGGGAACGGAAATCAAAGCGGACTCGATAAGTATATGTTCGGGCAGGCAGCGTCAATGATGAAGTCCGATGTATATATGATGGGCGCTGTCTCACTGTTGCTGATCTTGATCTGCTTCATATTCTTCAAAGAATTCAAGCTTGTCAGCTTTGACCCTGGCTTTGCTAGAGGGATGGGTATGAAAGTAGGGCTGCTGGAGCAGGTGCTCTTATTCATGACGGTGATTGCTGTCGTTGTAGGAATTCAGGCGGTTGGCGTTGTGTTGGTAGCCGCACTGCTTATCACTCCAGCCGTATCGGCCCGGTACTGGACGGACTCGCTTGGAGTTATGGTTATCATTGCCGGAGTGATCGGTGCATTCTCGGGTGTAACGGGGACATTGATTAGCGGAACGCTATCGAATCTTCCTACCGGACCGGTTACTGTACTGGCTGCAACTTCGATGTTCTGTGTCTCGGTGGTATTTGCTCCGAACCGCGGCCTTATAGCCAAGTTATGGCGTAGGGCGCGGACCAGGCAGCATATACGTAAGACTCAATCGCTCGAGACAGCTCGCCATCGCGCAGGAACTGTGGAAGGAGGGCTAGACGGATGATGGATTTCTGGATTATACTTACCGGCACTTTAGTCGCGGCAACCTGCGGGATTCTTGGCTGCTTCCTCGTCCTGCGCAAAATGGCGATGGTGGGAGATGCGATTAGTCATTCTGTACTTCCCGGCATTGCGATAGCCTTCCTCATCGGCGGCTCGCGGGATTCGTTCCTGATGCTGTTCGGAGCCGCGGTGCTTGGACTGATTACCGTGTTCCTGATTCAATTGCTGCAGCGTAGCGGCTTGCAGTCAGATGCTTCCATCGGCATCGTATTTACGGCATTGTTCGCGATCGGGGTTATTCTGATCAGCCGCAATGCCCAGCATATAGACCTGGACCTGGATTGTGTGTTATTTGGAGAAATTGCCTATGTGCCATGGGATTCTTTGATCTGGAATGGCTACAATCTGGGTCCTGTCGCTATCTGGATGCTGGGAGCAACCTTCCTTATTGTGCTGATTACGATCGTGTTATTTTATAAGCAGTTCAAAATATGCGCCTTCGATCCAGCGCTCGCTGCAGCCTTGGGCATACCTGTGGCGTTGTTCCACTATTTATTGATGGGGCTGGTCTCCCTATCAACGGTAGCTTCCTTCGAAAGTGTAGGAGCGATTCTCGTCGTCGGGATGCTCATCGTCCCTGCAGCGACGGCATACCTGTTGACTGACCGTCTCGGTCTGATGCTGCTGTACAGCGTCTTGATCGGGGCTATCAGCTCTACTGGCGGTTACTATATTGCGAAGCTGTTCGATGCTTCGATTGCCGGTTCGATGATCACGGTATGCGGAATTCTGTTCGTTCTAGCGTTCCTGTTCTCACCTTCGCATGGGCTAGTCTCCCGTTGGACGAAACGACAGCAGATGCGGGTGGGCAGTTTGAAACAGGCAGCAGAATGAATGAAGCAGATAACAATGTAAAAGATATAGAGAATCTCCTATCAAGGGGGATTCTCTTTTTGCTTTGTTCAGCGAGGTGGGAAGATTTGGAACGTGGATAGATGTCTATAGTAAATTGTGGATTTACCGGTTATATGTTCTCCTGTGAGCAGCGTCTATGTGGATCGGTGAGGATTATGATAAAATGACGGTATGTTGTGCCTATAAAGGCTATACACTCCCGAATTTCAGATTATCAATTATAGAGGTTGTTCAAAAAGTTCTGAAAACCGACCTTTTTGAACACTTACTTACAGAATGGGGGATTACTTTGAAGTATAAATTGCTGGCATTGGATATGGATGGGACCTTACTTACAGATCAACACCAAATTTCTCCAGATACGGAAAAATGGCTGCGTAAGGCGATGGCAGCCGGTGTGCATGTATGCTTGTCAACGGGTCGCCGATTCGTTGATGCGGTGCCGTTCGGCGAACAGCTTGGTCTGGGTACACCCATGGTAACGGTTAATGGAAGTGAAGTATGGCGTTCTCCACATGAACTGTATCGCCGGGAACAACTTGATCAGTCGGTCGTGAAGCGGATGCATCAAATGTCCCGGGATCATGATGTATGGTTCTGGGCAGATGCGGTAGAAGGAACTTATAATGAGAAGAACTGGAGGCCGGAACTGCTGGAGCAGAATCATTGGCTTAAGTTCGGTTATCATACTGAGGATCATGATCTGCGCCACTCCTTAATGACGGAGCTGCAAAATATCGGCGGACTTGAGATTACGAATTCTTCCCCTTATAATTTGGAGATCAATCCTGCCGGGATTAATAAGGCGACTGGAATTCGTACGGTCTGCGAGCTTCTCGGCGTGAGGATGGAGGAAGTCGTAGCAATCGGCGATAGCTTGAACGATCTGGCCGTCATTCAGGCGGCGGGCCTCGGCGTAGCTATGGGTAATGCGCAATTAGCAGTTCAGGAACAGGCGGATGTTGTGACGGCTTCCAACAATGATGATGGGATTGCGATAATTATCCGCGATTATATTTTGACGTAGGAGTGAGCGTTGCATGGCAGTGCTGGGCTGGATATTGGTCATCGCTTTATTTGCTATCGGGATGGCAGGGGCGGTATATCCTGTTTTGCCAGGGGTACTTGCTGTCTATTTTGCCTTTTTCGTCTACGGTTGGTTCTTCTCGTTCGATTCGTTCGGGTGGGTGTTCTGGACCGTTCAAACCTTGATTGTCGTTGTTCTGATGGTGGCCGACTACGCGGTTGGAGCCTGGGGTGTGAAGAAGTTTGGCGGTAGCAAGCTATCGATCTGGCTAAGTACCATCGGCATTATTGTCGGCCCTTTCGTCATACCAGCTTTCGGCCTTGTGCTTGGTCCGCTGCTCGGGGCGATGATCGGGGAACTGATCCGCGGGGAGAGTATTGATAGAGCTTTTAAGGTAGGTATCGGCTCTGTTGTTGGTTTATTCAGCAGCTTTGTGGTTAAGATTATCCTCCAGCTTGTCATGATTATTCTATTTATTATATGGGTTATCTAAATTATTATATCGCGCATTACTCTTGCAGTAATCCTGGAAAGAAGGAATTATTTTTGTCCAAGAAAGAATCGTTCATCAAAGGCACGTTAATTCTTGCCGGAGCGGCATTGATCGCCAGAGTGCTGGGCTTGTTCCAGCGCGTTCCCTTGGAGCATATTTTAGGCGATATCGGGAACGCATCTTACTCCCAGGCGAATGCCGCTTATTTCATGCTGCTAACAATTGCAACAGCGGGAATTCCTAGTACACTTAGTAAAATGGTATCGGAGCGCCATGCACTGAACCGTCCGATGGAAGCAAGACGAATCTATCATGCGGGGTTGATGTTTGCGGCTATTTCCGGCATTGTGATGTTCGTACTCTTGTATATTTTTGCTCCGGTGTATGCTCGGGCATCGGGCATTCCCGAGACGGCTGTGACGATTCGAGCGCTAGCGCCTGCCTTGCTGTTATTTCCTCTGATCGCGATTATCCGTGGATATTTGCAGGGGCGGAATATTATGATTGCTGGCGGTATTTCGCAGGTTATCGAACAATTCGTTCGCGTCGGAACGGGTCTGATTCTAGCTTTTCTATTCTATCATTGGGGTTATTCGGGTGAGAAAATCGCTGCCGGGGCTACTTTTGGGGCAGTCATTGGCGGCGTCGCCGCGCTGCTCGTTATGCTCTATTACAATATGAAGGTCCGCCGTAAGGACCGCAGCGAGCTGCCGCTTCAGGCTGATGATGGACAAGCCAGAATCTCCTATGGCCGCATCTACGCGGAAATCTTCAAGCTGTCGATTCCGATCGTCGTCTCTTCGATGACAGTATCGGCTGTGAACTTCATTGATAACTCGATTCTGAAGCCGCTCTTGTCGGGACAGATTGGTCCGAATGAAGCGACATATGTACTCGGAATTCTTGGCAATCGGGCGCAAATGATCGCTGGTATTCCACCGATTCTAGCTATTGCGCTGAGTCAATCGCTCGTACCGATCATTTCGGCAGCCTTTGCCCGCGGAGATCAGGCGCATTTGAAGCGGCAGGTTACTCTGGCCATGCAGGTCGCCGTACTTACCGGCATGCCGATTATTCTTGCTCTGGGGACGGCGGCTTACTCGGTCAACGGTTTGCTCTTCAGTACACGTGACGGAAGTGGAATCGTAGCCTTGCTTACTTTTGCAACGATCTTCCAGATTACAATGATGACGAGCAACTCGATCCTGCTAGGGATTAATAAGGCGACCTTATCGATGGTGCATGTCATCATCGGAATTATCGTCAAGTTGGTAGCCAGCTATGCCCTGGCTCCGCTGCTTGGCATCTATGGCATTATTATTGCAACAGCATTATGCTTCCTCGTCATTACGCTGCTTAATCTGCGCTCGATGAAGAAGATCGTACCGTTCTCGATTATGGGAGGACGCTGGGCAGGATTCCTGCTTACCGTCGTTGCCTTGGCGGGAGTTGGTTATGGGCTGAATCAGCTTGGCGTCGGGATGGAAGCCTTCATGCCAGGGCGCGTGGCCTTCTTCATCACATGCTGCATCGTCGGGGCCGCCGTGGTGGCTCTCTATCCTGTATTGCTCGTCGTTCTGCGCGTTGTCCGTAAGGAAGAACTGGGAACCTATCCGCGGGCACTACAGAAGGTCTTCAGACCGCTCATGCGCCTGCAGCGCGGTTCAGCAGGTAAAGGCGGAACCATGTAAGTTGCTAGTCGGCGGCGTCCTCCGGGAGCGCCGCCTTTGTTATACCGTACCTGTGCTCGCGACTGATGTCGCACAGGTACGGCGACTGCGGCGCGCTGATCCCGTTCAGCGCGCTCGGGTCCTTGAACCAATCCTCGCGCAGGATTGGTTCGTAGGGGGCGTCGCCCCAAACGTCCGTCAGCTTGGGGCTATAGAGACGCTGGCCGCCGGGCAGCGTCTCGCCTTCGGCAAGCTCTGACCCCTGGGCGGGGGTCAGAGCTTCCGCTGGATTGGCCGTGAACAAATCCGGCCAATAGTCCGCGCGCGAGCCCGTGTGCGGCACGCCCGCGGCGAAGCGCTGCGCGCCGCTGTGCACGGCGCGCAGGCCAAACAGCATCGCGTACAGGCTCTTGCCTAGCGCGATGCGGGCGGGCAGACTGACCGGGTTAACGACGCTGCGACCGGCCAGCCGGCGCACATCACCAGATTCAGGACAGTCTTGCCCGTCGGCTGCGGACTCACATTCTCTGAGTCCGTCTTCATCCCCGCTGTTCTTCAGCAGCGGGAATATGATATGATTCATGCCGAGCAATTGAATCAGAGCGGATTCATTGAAATCACCTATTGATATCTGATAATGCGGATGGCGAAAGACCTGCTTATCTATATAGTTCTGTTCATTAATGATAAGCCCGACAGTCAGTAGTGGACTGCTGCGGTCGATCCAGAACCGCTCCCAGAAGGGCTGCATGAAGCGGGAGACATGGAAGTGCGGAAGCAGGTGGAACAGGCTTCGGCCCATTTCGCGGCTCTTGGCATATAATAGAAGCTGCGGGAAGGCATCTTGGAAAATAAGCGCATTACTGCGCTCAAAAAAACGGTAGAAAGACTGTTTTCCCTCTTCATCGAATACATTCTGTAATCTGCTCCCCTTCAGGTCAGTCATCCACCAGCCGGCATTACGCGATACCATATGAGCCAGGAAGGCCCAGTGCAGCTCTGGATATTGCTCAAAAAACTGCCAATAAGCTTCGGTGCGTGTAATATTGCTAATTTCCGCCTTACGAGTCGCGTCGGTAATCTCTTCGGCAAGCTTTAGCTCGGCTTCTGTCCAGGGCTCGGCGATGCCTCCAAGTGCAGATTTACGGCGCAGCAAATCTTCAACTTCCGCCTTAACCGCATTGACCGCAGCCTCGTTCCAGTCCAGGGGCAATCGTTCTTCCCTTAATTTGCTGGAATTGGTCCACTGAGCAGTCTTGTCTTTAACAACTTCGCTGATCGCTGTAGGTAGACGAAGAATCAATTTTCTTAGACCCTCTTTGGACGTGTTATCCGGATCAGGGGGAATTTGCTGCGTCATGGTTGGACCTCGCTTTCTTCGAAGCATGTTGTCGTGTAGTTGATATAAGTGTGTGTTCAAAAAGGTAGGTTTTCAGCACCGAAGCTTATGCTTCCGATGTGCGTTTTTTCAAAACGCTTCAGTTGAATGAAACTAGGGCATGAGGAGTGGATTTTTTGAACATCTTCTATAAGTATGGCCGAAATATTTGACTTCCACACTTCAATTTGGTTGACTAGAGATACATCGATTTGGAGAATACATTATGAGAAAGGAATGAAAGTCAATGAGAAAAGTTACTTCCGCTGAGGAGTTCCAAGTCAGCATTCAATCCAGCAATTTGGTAGTCGCTGTATTTAAAGCGGACTGGTGCGTAGATTGCAAATTTATGGACCCGTTCATGCCTGAAGTAGAACAAAAATTTGAAGATCGATTGACCCTTGTTGAGGTCGATGTGGATCAGGTCGGAGACGTAAGTCAGGAACAGAACATCATGGGCATTCCTAGCTTTGTCGCTTATACCGACGGCAGAGAACTCGTTCGTTTCGTTAATAAACTCCGTAAATCACGTGAGGAGATCGAGGATTTCCTGAACAAAGCGCTGGATGTATATTCCGCACTACATAATACGGCGGATAGTAAAGAGAGCTAAGCAGTTCAGAACTAGACACGCTGCCCCCAACTCATTTGGCGGGCGGCGTGTTTTGTTTTTGAATATTTTGTCATGTTCCCCTATGATTGCATGGAGGATATCAGGTATAATGAAGTGGTATGAATTGTGAAAATTCCCTAACACTTTGTTATAGCAGGTGAAAATCATTGAAGACGAAGCATTTGAAATGGCTTAGTTATTTGTCCTGTTTTGTTATGTTCCTCGCTACCTTGGGCGGGAGCGTGGTGACGAAGACAGAGTCGGGACTCGGCTGCGGCAATGAATGGCCGCTTTGTCATGGGAAATTTGTACCGGCCCACACGCTTGCATCGATGATTGAATACTCGCATCGGGCGATAAGTGGAGCCGCGGGGTTACTTGCGGTAGGCGCATTCATCGCTTTCTGGTTGTACCGCAAGAACCGCAAAGACCTGCAGCTATATGCGCTGCTGGCGCTTATTTTTGTGATGGTACAAGCTTTTATGGGGGCAATGGCGGTAATTTATCCTACCTCGTCCGGTGTAATGGCCCTTCATTTCGGCTTCTCACTGATTGCCTTTGCAAGTTCAATCATGTTAGCACTCGGTATACGCACTGAAGAGACAACGGAGAAGAATTCCGGTCCGGTATCTGCTCAATCCGATGCACTACCGGTATCGATCGGCTTTCGCAATTTGACCTGGTTTGCCACATTATATACTTATATTGTTGTATACATAGGTGCCTATGTCAGCCATACGGATTCGGCGGGAGGCTGCAGTGGATGGCCGCTATGCAATAATGAGCTGATTCCCGATTTGACTGGCGGGACTGGTGTCGCTTTTATTCACCGTGTCGCGGCTCTGCTGCTCCTTGTACTCATTGCGTTAGTCGGACATTTGGCGTATTGGAAGCATCCGCATCACAGGGAAATTCGTAAATTAGGCATTGCCGCAACGGTCCTGATCATCATTCAGGTGTTCACGGGTGCGGGGATCGTATTTACTTTGAGCAATTTCGAAGTATACTTATTTACTTCACTCGCCCATATAATCGTGCTCGCTTCATTATTCGGGGTGTTATGTTATTTGAGTGTCAGAACGTGGCAGCTCAGCAGACAAAGCTCCAATAAGACTAGCGGCAAACGGATCGATGCATAGCTCGACGGGATCTTTGATAAGGAGATTACCAAAATTGCAAAATGCGTCTTTTTACAGCTGAAATCCAATCTTTTAGTCAAAAGAATGCAATAATGCAGGTATTTCCGCTTTTTATTATAATTGGGTAGAAATTATAGTGAGGAACAAAAGTCCACGATCTACTCGTGGGCTTTCTTCATATTTGCCATTTGTCATGAATCTGTTGTTGGTCTCGGCAGGCTGAAGCGCTAGTAACTGTTATACTGTGAACTGTGAAATGGAATATTAAATCATTGAAATAATAAAGACAGATATATAGATACGGCAATCCAGGCTGTTCAGGAAGGAATTTAAAATGGGCTGTAAAAATTTGCATGATTGGATAGATATGCTTCAGAGAGAGAATGAACTGACGATTATCGATGCTCCTGTTGATCCCTACTTGGAATTGGCGGAAATCCACCGTCGGGTCATTGACGACGAAGGACCTGCATTGCTGTTCACAAATGTAAAGGGAACTCCGTTCCCGGTGGCGACAGATCTGTTCGGAACGATCCGCCGCGTTGAGATGGCGTTCGGATCTCGTCCGGAGCAGCTAGCCAATCAATTAGTCACGATGCTAGACCGCATTATGCCGCCGAATCCGAAAGCGATCTGGAATGAGCGCGGCTTGATTCGGAAGTGCTCAAGGTAGGACTTAAGAATGTACCGAAGAGTAAGGCACCGATTCTTGAAGTATGTCAGAAGGATGCGCCTCTCCGCGAGCTACCAAAGCTGACAAGCTGGCAGGTTGATGGCGGTCCTTTTGTAACGTTGCCATTAGTCTATACAGAGAATCCGCTTCATCCGAAAGAGAACAATCTCGGCATGTACCGGATTCAAATCTATGATGATCAGACAACAGGCGTACACTGGCAAATTCAAAAGGGCGGTGGCTTTCATTACCATGAAGCAGAAAAGATGGGGCAAGCTCTACCGGTATCCGTCTTTATTGGCGGTCCGCCAGCGATGATTGCCTCGGCGATTTCTCCGGTGCCTGAGAACTTATCAGAGCTGCTGGTAGCTTCCTTTATTCTGGGAGAGAAGTTGCCGATGGTGGATAACCCGCTTGGCGGACATCGGATTCCAGCGGAGGTTGAATTCGCCATTCAGGGCGTTGTTTCTCCGTTCGAACGCCGTCCGGAAGGACCGTTCGGCGATCACTTTGGTTACTATTCCTTGCAGCATGATTTTCCGGTTCTGCATGTGAAGAACATGTGGCATCGGAAGAATGCGATTTACCCGGCAACGATTGTTGGCAAGCCGCGTCAGGAGGACTATTACTTGGGAGACTTCCTGCAGAAGCTGCTGTCTCCGGCATTTCCACTTGTGATGCCTAAGGTTCATTCCCTGTGGACCTATGCGGAGAGCGGCTTCCATGCGCTATCGTCCGCAGTGGTGCGGGAGAGCTATTCGCGCGAAGCGCTAGTTGCCGGCTTCCGTATTCTCGGTGAAGGCCAATTATCGTTAACCAAGTTCCTGATGCTGACGGATCAGAAGCTCGATCTGGCCGACTTCCGTCTGCTGTTGAAGACCGTGCTGGAACGTTTCGATCCGCGAAGCGATCTATTCATCATTAACAATACTTCGCATGACACGCTGGACTATACGGGGCATAAGCTGAACCACGGCAGTAAAGCGATTATGATCGGGGTTGGCAAGCCTGTCCGGGAACTACCGAAGGTTTATGACGAAGGGGATATCACTGAGATCAGTCAGATTTCTGTCTTCCATGACGGATGTCTTGTCGTATCCGGTGCATCCTATGAGGACGAGCCGGAATTAGCCGAACGTGTTCTGGCACGTTTACGGGAACGGGGAACAGCTTGGCCGCTCGCCGTATTGGTTGACGATGCGAAGACAGTAACGTATGATCAGACTTCATTCCTCTGGACCGTATTTACCCGTTTCAATCCAGCGAGCGATATTTATACGGCAAGTGAGGTGCGTCAGCACCATCTTGTCTATAGTCTGCCGATCGTGATTGATGCTCGTATAAAGCCCGGATATCCGGATGAATTGTTCCCTCCGGAGGATATTGTAAAATTAGTGGACGAGCGCTGGAAAAGCTATTTTGTATAATTGGGGAATAGAACTTTGTCGCTAACAGTGTGTTCAAAAAGACCGATTTTCAGCACCGCTTTTGCTTCCGATGTGCGTTTTTCAAAACGCTTCAGTCGGATGATGCTAGGGTGCGGACTTTTTGAACAACTTCTAGCAGGAAGCGAGGAATGAACATGCTGCGTAGCTTACTTGGGGAGCCACCCAGACAACCGGAGGAGAGACTGGACAAGGCGCATAAGGCGATGAAGGAGACCATTCGTATACTGCGTCATGAAATCGAGCTTAAACATGATCCGACGCATGATTATCGTAAGCTTGAGATTTGGATTCTGGGATTGATCTCATCGCTCAATGAACTGGAGGAGTGCTTGTTCGCCTCAAGTCTGTTCCGTAAGAAGGTTACGCATGATTCGGTAGAAGACATGGAACCTGCTGAGCGAGAGGATTATGCACGATACGTATTTTTCTACAAAGACGGATTTATACGTGTATTTGCAGTTCTAGACAAGTTGGGAACTGTGCTTAACGAGTTGTTCGATATGAAGATGGCTAAGATTAAGCCTCATTTCTCGTTCTTCACGGTGCTGCGTCAGCTTCAGCTCATTCCGAAGCATGCTGAATTGGGTAAAGACCTAAACATCATCAAAAATCAATATCGCGAAGCGCTATCTGAACTTAGACGTCGTCGCAACACGGAGATCCATTACATGAATTCAGAATTGCGTGACGATCTATGGCAACGGCACCAAGCCTTGTTCGGTAAAATCGAGCTGGAGAATTTGGACCTGCATATCCGCGATCTGGAGCAAGGCTATCAAATGGTGTGTGAGACGCTTGAGGCGGTATTTGTCTACACAAATCAAAGATGGAAGCAGCTGGCTGGGAGATAAAATACGTGGTGTGACGCGGAAAATGTGAACTGTGTCAAATTTCCTTTGACAAACTGTGAGAATGTTACTATACTCAGAATAGTTTCAGAAACTTAAATTAATAATTTCATAAATATTTCTTATCTAGAGTGGTGGAGGGAAAGGCCCGATGAAGCCCGGCAACCGATTTATCCGATGTTTGGTACGATACCAGAATCGATAAATGTCATGGTGCTAATTCCTTCAAAGTCTGTTTGCTTACAGCGGACAGGGCTTTGACAGATGAGAAGGCATTGTCTTTACGTAAAGAGAGCCCTTTGAATCTGTGTAGGGGCTCTTTTCTTATATTTTCTGGAAGATTCATGATTAACAGTGGTGAGAAGAGCGGTCAATCCGCAGTCCACCATTGTAGTGGGGGGCAATTCGCTATGATTGAACTCAAGCAGCTAACGAAGACATATGGCGACAAAAAGAAGAAAACAACTGCCTTATCCGGGCTTAATCTATCCGTTGGTAAAGGTGAAATATTTGGTGTGATCGGTCATTCCGGCGCAGGAAAGAGTACGCTAATCCGCTGTATCAATCTGCTGGAGCGTCCGACGGAAGGCGAAATTTGGGTCGGCGGTGTGGAGCTAACAAGGCTTAACAAGCGGGATTTGCAGGAGAAGCGGCGAAAGATTGGCATGATTTTCCAACATTTTAACTTGCTCTCTTCGGCAACGGTATTCGATAATATTGCATTTCCGCTGACACTGATTCATACACCGAAGCAAGAAATTGAGAAGAAGGTCAGTGAGCTGCTTGAGCTGGTCGGTCTTCAGGAACATCGTAATAAGTATCCATCTCAGTTGTCGGGTGGTCAGAAGCAGCGTGTCGGCATTGCCCGGGCGCTAGCCAGTGATCCAGATGTACTGCTCTGCGATGAGGCGACATCCGCACTTGACCCGCAGACAACGGATTCTATTCTCAAGCTGCTACTGGACATTAACAAGAAATTTGGCTTAACGATTATGCTAATTACCCATGAGATGCATGTCATCCAGAGCATCTGCGACCGTGTTGCTGTTATTCATGCGGGCGGCATCGTCGAAGAGGGGCCGGTTGCAGAAGTATTTCTGAAGCCGAAGCATCCTGTGACGAAGGAATTCATTGATCGCGATGCCCAAGGAGAGGAAGGCTTCAAGCTGGCGGCGGCCTCGCTAACAAGCGGATCTAAGCTGGCAAGGATCACTTTCCTCGGTACGAAGACCTATGAGTCGATTATGTCACAAGTGGTGCGCGAGACTGGCGTTAACTTCGCTATCTTGCAGGGCACGATATCGACGATCAAGGATACGCCATACGGGAAACTGACAGTATCCTTCGAAGGCAGCAATGATGATGTTAACCGTACAATAGCACTGTTAAGAGAGCGCGAGCTTGATGTGGAGGTGATGGAGTGATGTGGGGTCTTGATTTCTCGAAGATTGATTGGTCGGAGATGGGAACGGCTTCGGTGGATACGCTGCAGATGATGCTATATTCAACCTTGTTTACGCTAGTTATTGGCTTACCGCTGGGGGTACTGTTATATGTTTCCTCGCGTTCCAATTCCACGGTATTGCAATGGGTATACAGAGTCATGTCATTTATCGTTAACATTATCCGTTCGGTACCGTTCATCATTCTGATCGTTGCTCTAATCCCGCTAACCCGTGCCATTGTCGGAGTCTCCTCCGGTGTGCAAGGGACGATTCCTCCGCTCGTGATCGCTGCTGCTCCGTTCTTCGCTCGTCTCGTTGAGACGGCACTGCGCGAAGTGGATCGCGGTGTGATCGAAGCTTCGCAGGCGATGGGGGCGACCCCGTTCCAGGTTATCCGCAAGGTGCTGTTGCCGGAATCATTGCCTGGGCTGCTCGCAGGGATCACGATCACGATAGTCACCCTCGTCTCTTATACCGCGATGTCAGGAATGATTGGCGGTGGTGGCCTGGGGGATCTGGCTATCAGGTATGGTTACTACCGTTATGAGAAGGAAGTTATGATTGTTTCGGTTATTTTCATGGTTATTTTGGTACAGGTGCTGCAAATGCTGGGCGACCGGCTGGTCATTTATTTTACGAGGAAATAAGGAATTACAAAATATATAAGCTGTCCTGTCCTTATTCAAATTTAATTATTAGGAGGTCATACTGTATGAAGAAGTGGAGTCTTACCCTGTTAACGCTTGTGTTGGTGTTGGTGGTATCTGCTTGCGGAAGCAACGGAGACAAGGGAGCGAATAATACGGCGGGCAATAGCAGTGCTGCCGGAAGCGAGAATACGCAGACTGATAAGCCTGTGAAGCTGGTTGTTGGGGCGACTTCGCCTCATGCGGACATTCTTAAGCATATTGCTCCAGCGCTGAAGGAAGAAGGCATTGAGCTTGAAGTCAAGGAATTCTCTGACTATGTACAGCCGAACGTGCAAGTATTCGAGAAGCAGTTGGATGCGAACTACTTCCAACATCAGCCTTATCTTGACGAACAGAACAAACAGAACAACTTCGACCTGGTATCTGTCGTAGGTGTGCATGTTGAACCATTTGGTGCATATTCGAAGAAAATTAAGTCCAAGGATGAAATTGCAGACGGTGCTACGATTGCAATTCCTAATGATGCAACAAACGGCGGACGCGCGCTGCTCTTGCTCGAGAAGCAAGGTCTGGTCAAGCTGAACCCGGATGCTGGAGTTACAGCTACTTCCAAAGATATTACAGAAAATCCGAAGAACCTGAAGTTCAAAGAGGTGGATGCAGCAATGCTGCCACGTCAATTGGATGAGGTTGACCTGGCTCTGATCAATACGAACTATGCGCTTAAGGCTGATCTAAATCCAATGACTGACGCTCTGTTCATCGAGGACAAAGATTCTCCTTATACGAACATTCTCGTTTCCCGTCCAGACAATAAGGATTCCGATGCAATCCAGAAGCTGGCCAAGGCGCTGACTTCCGATGATACTAAGAAATTTATCGAGGATACGTATAAAGGTGCACTCGTACCTGTATTTTAATAAGAAACTAGTACATGTCAATAAGCGCTTCAGTAGCCGCTAAATCGAAAAAGATAATTGCAGAAATACACTTATTGAACAGAAATTCTCTTGTATTCAGAAAATAGCTGCGTATACGCAGCTATTTTCTTATTTAGGTTTCGATATTAAGAAATATCAATCAAATAAGTGTATAAAAGCAGTTATATGCAAAATTTTTCTCATAATAGCTGAATTAGTTGTATATAAGCACTTATTTTCAGTTTAGGGAGTTTATGAAAAAGAAACCAATCCTTCGCGGACAATCAAAGTCCGCATGGATTGGTTTCTTTCTATTTGTACGGCTATTTATTAAATCTCGTACCACTTAATCTCGTTCGCATCCAGCTGGAGCTCGAAGCTGGAACCATCTCCACGATAGACGGTGGTCTGCTGCGGCTCATAGGTGTTATTAACTACGCAGTATTTGCCGTTCTTCACATAAGCATGAACTTCGACATTGTAGTTATCGCTGAACCAGCAATGCAGCTCATCCTCGCCATGGGCGCTCCACAGAATGGCGCGATACAGCAGCCGGCTGTTCTCGAAGCTGTAAGGAAGGCCGCTGATGTATACTCCACGTCCCCGGCCAAACTCATTTATGGCAAGCTGCACTTCTTTGTCAATATGGCGCAGTACGGTCGTTCCTTCAAGGGCGAACACATTTTTCTTGCCCTCGCCAAAATCGATCAGCTTATGTCCTTGGTCATCGATTTTGCAATCGGTGGTAATGAAATGATCATGCTCGGTCCAATTATATTTATCATAGCCCAGTGTGAAGCCTCGTTCCTGCTCTACACCAAGAATATTGGTCAGCTGGAAGTAGCGCCCATTGGCCTGGTGAGCTGCAGGCTCACCAACGCCGATGAAGCCGCCGCCTTCATGCACGAATTTCTTAATAGCGATAGCGATGTCCGAGTCTAGCCACCAGTCGCCGCCTGTATAAGCGGTATCGCCATCTCCAACATTGAGAATAACATCGATATCCCCTAAGATGGACGGGTTTTGCTTGATATCTTCGAAGCTGATGAATCTCACGTCAAATGGAGCACCGGAGAGCGTCTCAATAATGCCGGCATAGCTGTAGTTAGGCTTGTAGTAGAGGGCATGGTGAACCATATGATTGCCCCAGGCTCTCATCTTGCCCCAGCAATTGAGTACAGCTACCGTCTTCACGCAATAAGGCGTTGTTCCTTGAACATTGTCATACAACGTCCGGAATTCATCGCAGACGCTCTCCACATAATCAACGAATTCAGGAAAATCGAGCGCTAGCTTCAGATAACCGCCATAGCCGATCCGGTCGATTGGTTTGCGTAGAATGGCGCGGCGGGCCGTTACCCAGTTCACTTTGGCTTCTCGTACCGGGTCTCCACCTTCATGGAAGGTGTCCGGGAAGAAGTAGGGTAGGAACCGTCCTTCTGTATATTTTACACCGGGAATATCGCTAATTAGGCGCAGGGTCGAGCCGTTGCCCACACTGCCAACAACCGCATCCAACCCAATCGAGGCGAATTCCTCCATGAACGGCTCAGTGCCGATCCAATGATCGCCGAGGAACATCATCGCTTCCTTACCGCATTCATGGACAATATCGACCATCTCCTTGGCCAGTTTGGCAACTTCACGCCGCTGGAAGGCCTGGAAATCACGGAACTCCTTGGAGGGAATCCGGTACATATTGTTGAAATAACCTTGATCGATGATAAATTCGGGCCGGAATGTATAGCCGACTTCCTGCTCGAATTGCTCAAGAATATAGGGGCTGACCGAAGCGGAATAGCCGTACCAATCCACATATTTCTCTCGAGCCAGCTCATCGAAGATAAGCGTAAATTGATGGAAGAATGTTGTGAATCGGATCACATTGACATAAGGATGCTCCTCTATAAATTTGCGAATCCGCTCCATCGTAAATTTATGCGTCTTGGGCTGTCTGACATCGAAAGTGACTTGATGCTCTACGTCTTTCCAGTCATTAACGACGGAATTGTACATGTGAACCGGATCCCACATGATATATGCGAGGAAGCTTACTGTATAGTCATGGTACGGTACGGCCTCAATCGTCACGCTCTCCGTTGCTGGATCATAGCTCCACTGTGCGGTCGGCACGACTTCGCCACTTGTACGATCCATAACTTCCCACCAGCGTGTAATATCATCACGATCATTCACCTTGAGCATATCTGGATAGAGGCCCTTCATCAGCGGAATAGACAGCTCTGCGCTTGAGGCCGTATGGAATGGGGTCATTAAGTACATTTGCTGGATCTCATCCGGATTCGCCAGCGCCCATTCATTATCTTTTCGGGTCGTATAGTAAGTAGAATAGACTTTGGCCCCAATCTCGCTGAGCTCAGACGGGAAGTCGGTGCCGTCGCAGTCCCGTATAGCATCGGCGCCCCAGCGCTTCATAATTTCATGGGTTTGTGAGATGACGTCCAGATCTGTTGGAATCGTGACACGGCCTTGTCTGTTAGCCATAGAGAATCACTCCTATTTATATTGTCGATTATAGAACCACAGCAGGCCAACCAGCAGGCCAAGCCCGATTAGCATCGTACTTAGCCCGGCGGGACCAATACTCTTCTGGCCGGTGATGACCAGGGTCATGGCGATAATAAAAACGATCAGCATGAGTAAATAACGTAGCATCGTTCTCGGAGAATCGTTCATCATGGCACCTTACCCTTTCAGCCCGCCCATAGTCATGCCTTGGGTGAGCTTTTTTTGTACAAGCATATAGAGGATCAGGGTCGGCAGCATAACCAGCACCAGACCCGCATACATCTGGCCGTATTGGACGGCGGATTTCTGAGCGGCCATCAGGTTCATCAAACCTACAGGCAGCGTTCTTAGCCCCGGTTTGGTCAGCAAAGTCATCGAGATAATATACTCGTTCCAGAACGAGAGGAAGTTGAACAGAATGACGGTAACAATGCTTGGCTTGGCCATTGGCATAATGACCTGAACCATCGTACGGAAATAACCGGCACCATCCACGGAAGCAGCTTCTTCATATTCCTTAGGTAATGTCTTGAAATACCCCGATAGCAGGTAGATCGTAAAGGGCAGAGCCATTGCGGCATAGACGAGCGCCAGAATGAACAGATTGTTGAGGAGGAAGGGCTGCCCGAGAAGGCTGCGCAGCGATTTATCCCCATTGTTGAGCATCAAAAAGATCGGAACGACGATATAGTTAATGTTGATAAATAAACCAGCCATAAATAGCATGTTCCAGAAGCTGCTGCTTCTGAACTTGTATCTTGCCAGCACATAGGCTGCCGGCAAGGCTATGACGAGCAGCAAAACAAGGGCAATCGCTGTCGTAACCACGGAGTTGAGCATGTAGCTGCCCATCTTCGCCTTCTGCCAGGCATCCGCAAAGTTCTGAAGATGGAATCCTTCCGGGAGAGCCCAAGGGCTGCCATAGAATTCAACGTCCTGCTTGATCGAAGCGAGGAAGGCCCAGCCGACAGGGACGATGATGACGACCGCAAGGGCAATCAGCAGAAGGTAAATGAAGAATTTATACAATTTATTGCTGCTATGCTGATGTTCTGGATTCATTTTGTCCCCTCCTTAATATTCCAAGTGCTCTCGCTTGGTGACCGCATTCAGTATAGCGGCAAGCGCGAACGAGAACAGAAATACGATAACGCCGATGGCCATACCGTAGCCATATGAGGAATTCGTGTAAGCTTCCTTGTACATATAGCTGAGGAACACTTCGGTCGCACCGTCCGGTCCGCCGCCCGTCATCGCCATGACGAACAAGAAGCTCATGTTGATCGTACTGATGATGAAAAAGGTCAGCGTCGTTCGGATATTCGTCCAGATCAGCGGAATGGTGATGCTGAAAAATTGATGAATTCGACCGGCCCCTTCGAGATCGGCAGATTCGTACAGGCTCTCGGGAATGTTGGCCATACTCGCCATATACATAACCATGTAGTAGCCGATGGCCTGCCAGACCATGGCACCGCTCAAGCTGTAAATGACGATCTTCTGATCACCGAGCCAGAGAATCGGGTCTGAGGTGGCACTGCGGAACAAATTCAGGAATGCGTTCAACAGTCCGCTGTTCGGGTCATAAATCGCTGAGAAAATAGCACTGATGACGACGATGGACAGAATGTTTGGAATATAAAAGATGATCCGAAAGAAATTTTGTCCTTTTAATTTCTCGCGTGACAGCATAGATGCAAAGATTAGAGCGAAGGCGAAGGTCACGATGGACACAACGACGATCAGCAGAATGCTGTTCTGGAACGATTGATAGAATTTATCGCTCTGGAACAGCTTCGAGAAATTTTGCATTCCTACAAAGGTTTTATTATCTGTATAGCCGCCCCATTTATATAGGGACATGCGGAAAACGTCAATCGTAGGAATAATCAGAAAGATGGTAAAAAGAATGACTGCAGGCGCAAGACAGAAAAATATGAACCGGCCGCGTCCTTTTCTGTTATTCATGGGTCCAGCTCCCTCCTAAGGTAAAAATAACGGTGGACAGCCTGGGCTGACCACCATCATTTTTAATATGCTTACTTAGCTCATACCGGGCAACTATTCTATTTCTTCAATGCGCCGCGCAGAGCATCGCTCGCTTTTGTAATGGCTTCAACCCATTGATCCTTCGTCTTGGACTTTGTTACCAACGAATCTACAGTACCGAATACGGTGTCCGAGATGCTTACGCCCTCAACCGGGTCGGTAGTTGCAAATGCGCCCATGGCCGCCTTGGCGCCGGAATCATAAATGCTGTAGAACAATTTGTTATCGCCGTCCAGTTTGTCGGACATTCCCTTAATCGGCTGAACTGCACCAACCTTCGCAAAGGTGGAAGCTGCTTCATCGGAATACAGATAGGCAATGAACTGCTTAGCCAAATCCGCATTCTCTGCTTTGGCTGGAACCCAGACCTGCTCAAAGAACGTATAGGAATAGCGTTCTCCGCCGTCGGTCAAGGCAGGCAATGCCGTGAAGCCCCATTTGAAGCCATCGGCACGAGGCGCCTTGCTCATCTCACCGACTACCCAGGTACCGTTCGGCATGAACAGCGCTTTGTTATCGAGGATCAGCTGTTGATTTTTTACGAAATTATCTTTGTTGCCATTGGCAGGTACGGTCTTTTCTGTGTAGCCGGCCAGCTTATCAACCACGTCGAATGCTTTAGCAGCTTCTGGTGTCTGCCAGATTCCTTCTGTGTAATTCATCGCTCTTGTGAAGAATTCTGGTCCGCCGGCTTCATTCAACAAAGCGTAGAAGAAGGCGTCGAAGTATCCAGTCGTCGGATAGGCGAATAGAGAGATGCCTTCAGCTTTTGCTTTATCGCCCAGCGCCCACATCTCATCCCAGGTTTGCGGTACATCCCAGCCTTTCTGTTCGAATAACGCTGCGTTAAAGAACAGCCCACATGGGCTATAGAACATAGGCATCAGATAGGTCTTGCTGTCTCCATACGGGTTGGTGATGGACGTGTCAGTAAAGCCTGGAATCAGCTTGTCGCCAACGGTAGCGCTTTCACCTGGGACCGTCATGTAGAGTACATCTGTAAGATCGGTAAGGTTATTATCCTTCACGAAGGTTTCTGTCAGGCCCTTAGGCTGCCCTACCGCCAGATGGATGACGTCAGGGAAATCACCGGATTTCATTCCCGGTCCAATCACGTCTTCAAGACTCTTGTCGATGGTCAGTTCAACCTTGACTTCCGGATTGACCTTCTCGAAAGCGGTGGCAATTTCATGCCATACATCCGCACCGTAAGCGGTTTCCAAAGCGGCTACTTTTAAAGTACGCTTCTCGTTGCCGGTTGTTTGAGAGTTGGCCGAAGCCGGCTCATTCCCTGAATTGGAGCTTGTGCTGCTGTTGTTGCCGCCACATGCAGCCAGGCTTAATGTAAGAGTTGCTGCGAGCGCGAGGCTAAGAAGCTTTTTCATGTTTACCCCTCCTGAAATTGTCTGTACAACGATTGGTGAAAATTCTGATGTTTCTCGGAGCCATCTCCTGCGAATGATGGCAGATGACTTCCGGCATATTCAAATTAGCCTACTTGGATCATCGCTTTCAATGGGTTCAGGCGATGTCATGAGAATAGTCCATGGATATGCAAAAATTATCTATAATCGGAATTCGGGTAGGGGCGGCATCATTCATAACCCAGGAATAAAAGCTAATTTTGTACATGGATTTTTGCGTTTACGGGGGGCGATCGAATGTTATAGTAGAATGAAAGAGGTATAAGACATAATAGGATCTAGGAGCCGAAGCGCAATGAAGAAAAAAGTCAGCCTATTAGTAATTGTAGCGATAAGTCTCTTCTGTATTATTTATATAAGCAACCACATCATCATTGGTCGTGGGGCGGAGCGGCCTGCGGATGAAGCTGTCTTGAATGGCGATCAGAACAATGCCGCCAGAAAGTTCAAAAATAAGGAATTAAGCATTGCGGTATTCATGGGGGGATATGGCCCCGAATATTGGAAGGAGATCGTCAGCAAATTTGAGGCAGCCTATCCCGGGGTCAAGGTCGATATGACGATTAGTCCGAGAATTGGCGATGTTGTCCGGCCTCAGCTCGTTGCGGGCAATCCGCCGGATCTGTTGGCTGTGGCCGATACAGAGCAGAGTGGATTAATTACTTCACTAGTGAAAGAGAAGGGCCTGCTCGATCTTACGGATGTGTTCGAGAGCAAGGCACTTGATAAAGATATGAAGCTGAAGGACATGGTTCTGCCTGGCATGCTGGAGAGTACAAGGTTCTCGCCTTATCAGGATGGCAAAATATATATGGCTCCGTTTAATGCAGGGCCTATGGGTCTTATCTACAATAAGAATCTGTTCCGGGAGAAGGGCTGGAAGCTACCGGAAACCTGGGACGAGTTCTTCGAGCTCGGGAAGGAATTGGAGAAAGAGGAGAACTATCTGACCGATGCGAATGGCCATAAGATTAAGAGGGCTCTATTTACTTATCAGGGGATTTATCCAGATTATCTGGAGGAGATCATGTATCCTTCTCTAGCGAATGCGGTGGGAATCGATCAATTGAAGAAGATTTTCTCCTATGAGCCGGGTTCGTTCAAGACGGATGAGGTGAAGAAGGTACTAGATACCTTCGCAAAGATTGGCATCGAAGGTTATTTAATGGATGGCACGGTGAATTTGAACCATACCCAATCCCAGACCGATATGATGCAGGGCAAGGCTATTTTTATCGTCAATGGGAACTGGATGGAGAATGAAATGAAGGATTCGCCGCGGGAAGAGGGCTTTGAATTCGGTATGATTCCAGTGCCGGTCTTCCAAAAGGAGGACGAGCGCTATATTCTGTCTAGCTATGAGCAATTCTCGATCCCCCTCCGGGCCAAAAATCCGGAGCTGGCCAAAGAGTTTCTCAAGTTCCTGTACACCGATGAATCGGTCAAATTGTTTGCGCAGAAATCCAATGGCGCCTTTGCTCTGAAGGGGGCCCAGGAGCTCTCGAAGCCCTACCTAACGCCAGGCGTGTACGAGATGTTCAGCGCCTATGAAGGTGCAACGACGATCTTTCAAGATTGGAAGGCGCTGCCGAAGGGATCGAAGATCGATATTAAGAATGTTCTATTCAGACAGTCCATGACTCCGATTATGACGGGGAAGATGACGACTGAACAATGGATGGAGCGGGTGGAGCATGTCTTCGCACAGATTCAGGCCGAGATGCGCACACCCGCAAAATAAATTCTACCTCGCTTGCTTATTCTGGCCAGTATATTTCGAAGGAGAAACGCCGAACTGCTTCTTAAATAGTCGGTTGAAGTAGAATTGGTCGCTGATGCCAACGAGGGCAGCTACTTCCTTCATATAAGTATGTCCACCTGCAATCAAAGCGGCGGCCTTATTCATTTTCACAGTATTAATATAACTGATCGGGCTCATACCGACCTGTTCTTTGAAGACACGACATAGGTAGTTCTCACTGAAATTCACGTATGTTGAGATCATTTCCAGCGTGATCTTGTCCTGGTAATGGGCTTCGACATAATCCATAACATCCAGCACGACCTTCTTCAGGGCAGGCGCATCGGAAGCGTCATTCACCAGACTGAGATGCTCGAAGGCCAATGCCGCCGTATTCAATAAGGAAGCTGTATCTTTGCATTGCAGCAGTGCTTTCTTATGACGCTCATATTCCTCTTCATGATCGATTCGTACTTTGTCCTCACATAATGGAATATACTCGAGGCATTTCAGCATAAAGGCTTTGACGGCGGTAGGGTGGATGCCGCTCTGTTTGCATAGCCTGATAAAATCCTCCAGCATAGCTGGAATGGTCCCTCGGCCCAGCTCTTGCCAGTGGCGCAAAAGTGAGTTGGAATAGTCCACGTAATTAGCATGCTCTAGTTCCTGTACAAATCTGATATCCTGCTCGTAGATTACGGAGGAATGCTCATAGAAGATCACATTCAAGGCATCCTTGCAGGCCCAATATGCCTTCCTCGCCTCCACATACCCTTTGATCTCACGGGAATAGACGATAAGCGGTTCCACAGAGATGTACATCTGGATTAATTTCCGTATTTTATTGATGAAGCTTACCGGATTGCCTTGGTTCTTCTCCAGCTGCTTCCTGGATATCATGGCTGCAATGCCATCCATGCCAACCTGAAATAGTTCGACGTCGCTGGCGTCATCAATGAGGTCTAGAATCGTATTCTCAATGAAGGCTAGGGAAATGTCGGATTTCTCATTATGGCCCGCGGATTTGTCCAGGTCGAACGTAATATAGAACAGATAGCACGGGGTATCCGTCAAATTCAGCTTGATTTGCTTGTCCTGTACGAAATGCTCCAGCTCATAGTCTGTGTCATGAAAATAGTCCTTCAAAATAGAATTCTTCACACTTTTGAGACTGTTCTGCATCATTTGTCTCATATCCTGCTCCTGCAGGGTTTGCTGCTGTTCCTCGAGCAGCTTGGCCGTCTTGTGAAGCTGGGCAATGAGATCATCGGTCTTGATACTGATCTTGAGCATATAGTCGACGGCACCTAGAAGCAGTGCTTCGCGCACAAGCTCGTAATCGCCAAAGTTGCTGGCGACGATCACCTTGCCGGGATAGTTCAGGTTGTTCAATTCTCGGATTAATTGCAGACCGTCCATATTCGGCATTTTCAGATCAGTAATGATGATATCAGGGTGTAATTTCTCAATTAATGCTAACGCCTCTGCTCCGTCTGAAGCGGTTCCACAGATCGGGAAGCCTAACGCTTCCCAGGCAATCATCGTTCTCAGCGCGATTTTTACGATAGGTTCGTCATCAACCAGCAGTACATTATACATTGAGATTACCTCCTCATCTAAGGTGTCTTATGCGTAGGTATGATTATTTTACAGCAGGTGCCTTCACCAATAACACTAGTAATGAACAACCCGTAATTTTCTCCGTAATAGAGCTTGATTCGCTCATCCACATTAGTTATTCCGATCCCAGACAGCTTCTTGTTATTCGCCGCCGTATCCGGGTCCTGGACCACGCTTGTATCAAAGCCTTTACCATTGTCGATAATCTCGATGCAGATAAGATCATCCTTCTGCTGGACTTTGATCTTAATCTCAATGGCTTTACTGTGCTCCGACAGCCCGTGGATAATCGCATTCTCGGCAACCGGTTGCAGAATGAATTTCGGGATCAAGCAATCAAGCAATTCCTCATCGATGCCATATTCAACTTGGAAGCTATCGGCATAGCGAATTTTTTGTATTTCAAAATAGTTGCTTAAGTTATCAATTTCCTGGCGGATTGTAATTTGCTCGTCACGGTCCAGGATTGTGCTGCGTAGTAGCTCTGATAAGGAACTGATTCCGTTACTCAGCACAGGAACATGATTAATGATGGCCAGCCAGCGCAACGTATTTAGCGTATTGAACAGGAAGTGGGGATTGATCTGCGATTGCAGCATCTGAAACTCCAATTCCCGCTTGCGTTTCTGGTCCAACCGCTGGTTATGCATCAAGTGCTCAATTTCATCAACCATCATATTGATTTTATAGGAGAGAATCCCCATCTCGTCCTCCTGATCATCCTTAATACGATTAGAGAAGTTACCGGTCGAGATTTGATTGCAGAAGCTGATAATCTTCTTGATCGGTTTCACGATGCTGCTGCTCATAAAAGAGATAATAATGATGCAGGTTATGGCCATCAAGATCATGATAATCGTCATGCTGACAGTTATTTTGCTCGTCTCCGAATTGATATAGGAGAAGGGCATCATGGAGATGAGATACCAGCCGATTTGTTCATTGTATATATAGGAGACCTGCTGCCCCGCATTGTTTACCTGTAATGAGAAGGAATTGATGTCCTTTTGTTGATGTTCTTTAATTTGCTGAAAAAGGTCTGGATCTGCATAAGGCCCGCCCAGAGGAATCTCTTCGTCATTGGCCGACAACACGCTTCCATCGCGACCCATAATCATCAGTTTGGAACCGGTTCCAAGATTGACGCTGGATAGAATATTCCTGGAGAACAAATCTCCGCTGATAAAAATAAAGGCATAACCGATAGGCACTGTACTGTCGTCTATAGCATGAATTTTGCGCCCGAGTACAACAGTATCAAAGGAACGAATCGTCTTGACATAGGTAAGGCCGTCATAAGGGGCATTTGCATCCACATCATGCATCGCTTTCTCGAGAGAGTGATTATCAACCGTCTCGAAGCCCAATTCATAGAACAGACGATGGTTCGCGTCGAATATGCTTACATTGACAACATGAGATGGGAATATGGTCCGAAATATAGCGTCCATTGCATCCTCTTTGGCCGTTTCATTGATTGGCTGATGATCTAATCCCTTAGACAGGCTCTCCTGCACGAAATTATTGGTTGAGATGGAGCCGCATAGATATTGATAATTCTGCAGCTCGGCCAGCAGATTTTTGTTGACTAGGGTTAGTGCCTGATAGGTTGATTTGCTGAGCTTATCATTGATCGATTCCGAATAGAGCTGATAGGAATAGTATCCTAGGAACAGGATCGGAAGGATGGATACGACTAAGAAGGTACCAATTAATCGATGCTGGATTTTAAATTGACGTAACATAGAATTGCCCCTTCAATTTGTTAAACATATTTTATCATAGCTTTGCAGCCTCACCAGTAATTCAGTGGACTTTTGCTGCGAGTAGATAGAATAATCCATAAAGTAAATAAAATAGTCTATTTTAATTGGTAAATAAATGGAAGGTTTGATCGTTATGGATGAATGCGTTTGAGGGAATGCTTCAAATCTCTTATACTTAATAAAAAGGGATTAAGTGTGTATTCAAAAAGTCGAATTCAGCAAGGCTGCTTTTCAGCACCGAGAAGGTTGGAGTAGACTTCTTGAATATCCTCTTTAAGAAGGAGAAGGACAAAAGATGCGAAAAGTCGCCCTTATTACCGGAAGCGCCAAAGGTCTTGGGAAGAAGACGGCGTTAATGCTGGCGGAGCAGGGATGCGATATTGCGATTAATTACGTACATAGCGAACGGGAAGCACAGCTTCTGCAGAGTGAGATCGAAGGGCTGGGTGTTCGTGCGATTGCGGTAAAGACGGATATCTCTCGCAGGGAACAGCTTGATGGCTTGGTGCAGCAGGTGAATGATCAGCTGGGCACGGTGGATATTCTTGTGAACAATGCGGGTCCGTTCATTCGAGAGCGTCGTATGTTCGCTGACTATGACCAGACGGATATATTGGCGATGATTGATGGGAATCTGGTCGGGACGATGCTGTTGGATCATCTGGTCTTGCCCGGGATGCGGCAGAAGGGCTGGGGGCGGATCATTCACTTTGGCTTCGGTCATGCTGCTGAGTCGCGTGCTTGGCCGCACCGAGCTGTATATGCCGCTGCCAAGACTGGGCTTGTGTCCTTCACGAAGACACTTGCCGTTGAGGAGGCATCGTTTGGCATCACCGTCAATATGGTATGCCCTGGAGATATTCGTGGCGGCAACAAAGAGATCTCCATACAGGAGGCGCGCGTGCTGTCTGATGGAGAGACTCCTCTAGGTCGGCCGGGCAGCGGGGAGGATATCGCCCGCGTTATCACCTTCTTATGCCATCCGGATTCGGATTTTATTACGGGGAATGTGATGGATATATCCGGGGGACTAGACCCGATCAGGCCTTGGATCAAACGCTCCTAGGATTGATAATATAGAAAAAAACCTGGCCCTTTCGGTATATCCGAAGGGGCCAGGTTCATGATACAGCATAAATGCTGGATTCAATTCCACGGTGCTATATCATTAGAATACTTGTACAACCTCTTGAACGCCTTCTACTTCTTCGAACAATGCACGTTCGATCCCGGCTTTCAGGGTGATCGTTGAACTTGGGCAGCTGCCGCAAGCACCCATCAACTTCAATTTGACGATGCCATCTTCAACGTCGACCAGTTCTACGTCACCGCCGTCACGTTGCAGGAATGGACGAAGTTTGTCCAAAACTTCTAATACTTCGTCATATAATTTATCTTGTACGTTTTCACTCATTGTCTTCAGCTCCTTTCGCATCTTATTATAGTACAAATAACTTTAAATTTAAATGCTTATAGAGTTTATTGAGAATTACGATTGTGAACTTGGATATATGGAGGAGATTCTTTTGCGAGCCATTATAGAGTATTGTACCCACAATACAGCTCATGGTACTGAGGAAATTATGGATAAATTAAGGCAGCTGCCCGATTGTGAAGTATACGAGTATGGATGCCTGACGAGCTGCGGGTTGTGCTATCTCTCGCCATATGCACTCGTAAATGGAGAGAGCGTCGAGGGCGAGACTGCAGAAGCTCTATATAATCAAATTATGATCAAGATCCAGGAAATCAGACTGATTGAAGATTAGGAAATTTTGATTTGGATTGAGGAGAAAATAAAAACAGCCTGAGAAATGGGGGAAACCATTCTCAGGCTGTTAATTTTTATGCTCAGCTTATTCGTGAACTTCGATCTCGTTGTAGAAGGTGTCCCGTTCTACTGGAATTCTGCCGGCGCCCTTGATCAGCCAGATTAATTCCTTGCGGGTTAGCCCCTCAGGTGTATTGGCTCCAGCTGCGTGGCTAATCCGTTCTCTAACAAGCGTTCCATGTACATCGGATGCTCCAAAGGCCAGCGCCATTTGTGTAAGCTGTACGCCGATGTTGATGAAGTACGCCTTGATATGCTGAATATTGTCCAGCATCAGGCGGCTAATCGCGATCGTCTTCAGATCCTCGAAGGCGGAATTACGACGCATAATTCCTGCGTTCTTGTTGCGTGGCTGCATAGACAATGGAATGAATACCATGAAGCCTCCGGTCTCATCCTGCAGTTCGCGAATCTGAGTCATATGGCGTACACGGTCTTCATGGCTTTCGATTGCTCCGTACAGCATTGTGGTATGTGTCTTCATCCCCAACTGATGGGCTGTACGATGGACATCCAGATATTGGTCGACATTTGCTTTTTCGACCTTCATCTTCTGACGATATTGATCAGAGAGGATCTCCGCTCCGCCGCCAGTTAGCGATTTAAGGCCAGCTTGCTGTAGCGCCATCAATACTTCCTTCGTGCTCATCCCGCTAATACGGGTGAAGAACTCGATTTCCGCTGCGGTGTAGGCTTTGATTGTCACCTCAGGGAAGTGCTCATGCAGTGCCTTCAACGAGTCGACATAATATTGGAACGGAACATGTTGATTATGTCCGCCTGTAATATGGAACTCTCGCACGCCTGGATGAATATGTTGTTCGACGTATGCAATCATTTCTTCACCAGACAGAGTATACGCGCCTTCTTCTCCTTCATCGCGTCGGAAGTTGCAAAATGCGCAGTGCGATTCACAGACATTAGTGAAGTACAAGGTCATGTTCTCGATGAAATAAACCTTCTTGCCATTCTTTCTTAAATTGACCTCATTAGCCAGTTGGCCGATAGTCAAAATATCGTCGCTCTCATACAGGTATACCCCGTCCTCAAGAGTCAGTCGCTCACCGTTTCTTACTTTATTAACGATTTCAAGCATTCTTTGATCGGTTGTCTCAATCACTGTTGGAATCATGTGTCTACCTCCGTTTCTTCTTTGGATCTGAACTGTGAAAAATTGAACGAAATAGCCGATGCGTAGCTCGGCTTATATGGATGCAATTTTCATCATATCCCGTAAAACCTCATAAAGAGGTAGTTTAAAAAGTCCCCCTTTGATCATGAAGCAAATCATGAAGCTATCAAGGCATCGAATCTTGAATTCAGCCGGGCCTAAGCAAATGCTTACGGAGTCATGTTTCCTACGGAAACATCTTAGGTGCTCACGTACCCACTACGTACGCTCCGCTCCTTTCGTCCCTAGCTTCATCCAACCTTCCGGTGCTGAAAGTCTGACTTTTTAAACACGTACTTAAAATACGAGTTTAAAAATCCGGGCGGACTCTTAGAACAACCCTTATTATAAACCTTGACTCTTATAGGGGGCAATAAGTCTGGAAGAAAAGACTTAAATTTTAGAGGAAAAACATGACAATTTAATAAGGCGTTATTGAACCTATCTCTTGAGGGGACTTGCCATGTGGAGTATACTTTTAATAATGAGAATTCAAAAAAGCAGCTATATTTTTTGAATACCTCTTGAAAAGTAATCCTAAGGAGGGCGTAAGATGATTGAAATTTCTGAAAGTGCCATCGAACGAATCAAAGATATGCTGGCCGAACAGGAAATACCGAATATGTTCTTGCGTTTAGCGGTGAAACCAGGCGGATGCAGCGGCTTCTCATATAATATGGGTCTGGATGATGATGAGGGCGAAGCGGATGTGTTTATGGATATCAAGGGTGTGAAGGTGGTTGTTGAGAAAGAGGATCTTCGTTATCTGAACGGTCTTGAAATCGACTTTCAGGAATCGGGTATGAGCGGCGGATTCACCATCCACAATCCGAATGCCATCGCTTCATGCGGCTGTGGACAGTCATTCCGCATGCGTAATGAGGAAGGTAAGCCGGAAGTTTGTGATTGATGACCGCTTGTTCATGATGATGAGCATTTAGCTCGTAAAAAAGGCAAAAAGCACAGTTCCCACGGAAGTCTCCGTAAGGGCTGTGCTTTTTAATTTCTGGTCAAAGTTTTAATTATCTGTTAGTGGAGGCTCGCAACTGTCTATAATTGTCTGTGGCTTGTCCTCATTTGTCTCATCCGGTTCAATCGGATCATATAAATGTGAACGGCGCTCGAACCATTTAAAGAAATGAGTCACGATTACTTTAAGAACCGCATATCCTGGAACAGCCAGCAGAATGCCGATGAAGCCGTATAGATGTCCTGCAGTCAGAATAACGAAAATAATCGTAATCGGGTGAACCCGCAGCTTCTTGCCCATAATTTGCGGCGAAATAAGTTTGGCTTCGATGAATTGCACAACTGCCCATACGATAATTAGCTTGAACAGCATTAACGGGGAGGTAACAGTTGCGATAATCAGCGCAGGCGTAAAGGCGATAGCCGGCCCCAGATAAGGAACGATATTGGTAAAGGAAGCAATCAAAGCCAGAATTAATGAGTAATCCAGTCCAATAATCAAAAAACCGATATACATCAATAATCCGACAGAGAAACTGATGATGATTTGCCCACGGATGTAATGGCTAATCTGCTCGTTCATTTCGGACATGACCGTATGTGTATTCTCCCGAAACCGACTAGGTACAAATTTCATAAAGTAATGTGGGAGCTTCTTTCCGTCCTTGAGTAGATAGAACAGGATAAAAGGTATGGTTGCGATCGTAAGAATCACATCCTTGAGTGCGCCTAAGAAGCCGCCGATGCCTGACCAAGCACCATTCATAAGCTTTGTGGCCTGCTGGGTTAGTGTCTCTCCAACAGTTGTTGGGTCAAATCCCGTTGTCGTCTGGAATTGGTGATAGAAGTCACTTCCGATTAGACTCTCGAATTGCAGCTGCACCTCATAGCTGTATTTTGGAAAATTAACTATAAGCCGATTAATCTGCTCTTGAAGAGGTGGGATTACAGAGATGATAACGATAGTAATCAGGCCGATAATGAGCAAGTAAAGGCCTGCGATCGTATAGATGCGTTTGATCCCCTTCTTCTCCAACCAATTGACTAAAGGATTTAGCAAGTAAAAGAGAGCGCCTGTCAATAATATTGGAGGAAATACAGTTTTAAGCAGTATCGTTAGTGGCCTGAATACGAAGGAAATCTTGTCGAAGACGAATATATTCAAACCGATCAAGAGCAAGATCAATAGAAATAGAACGAAACGGTTGTTAATGAACAGCTTTTTGAAGCGTCCGCTCCATGTCTGTGAGTTTTCCATATTGCTGTAGAACCTCCTGAGAAATCTGTTATATAAATAATACGTTTAAGATTGATATAGTTTCAAATTTTCAGAAAAAAAGATTCGAACCCTTTCATGGAGTGAAAAGGAACGAATCTCTTCTTGCCTGAATATGTAGCGATTAGAAGAACTGCTTATTGACCATGAGAACTACCATTCCAGCCGCGACGACCGAGAAGACGATGCAGCTGATTCCAAGCCCTTTGCTTGATGTCTTGATTGCCTTGTAGCCGAACAGGAACACAGTTACCGTAATCGCTGCAAGAACCAGCGACATCGCAACCATAGCGAACCAATACAATACTCCAAATAAAGCCGACATACTAACGTCCCTCCCGGTTATCTTAAAATTCTCCAATTCTATATGAGTTGAACTAGAAGCAAGAACAGTGATAGGCAAGAGGGTGAAATGATTCTGGAGAAGCAAAGCGTTCGCCTTTGTGAACGAATTTCTTCTATGTTGGATTGTATAAAATCAGAGAAATTCGTGAGCAACAGCGATCGGAGGAACAGTTCACCCGGCTGCCTAGATCTGTTCGTTCAATAGTTCAACTTATATACCTGCTACATACTATACGTTAAATTTGAAATTTTGCATAGAAAGCGGTTGCGAATAAAACAGGCCATTGCCGTGGACAAACATACAAGAAAAAATACGTTAATTCGAGTATGAATATCACATAACGGAAAGGGGGATGTCAACCGTGGGAAGAGAGTTAGCCAACAAGTGGCTCAAGACAGAAGCACTGCTCGGTAACGAAAGTGTGGCTGCCCACATACCTCAAACACGTAAGTATAATTCTGAATCTTTGAAGCAGATGTTGCATAGTTTTGGTATGGTCGTCATCAAGCCAGTCCGTGGCGGTGGAGGTTATGGTGTAATCAAGGTAACCTATGCAGGTGGAATCTATTCTTTTACCAATATGTCAAGAAGGTCATCCTTTTCAACTTATGATGCGATGCTCCGGACATTGAACCGGGCGAAGGTCCGCCGCTCATATATTATTCAGCAAGGCATACACCTGGCTAGGATAGCCAGTCGACCGATCGATTATCGTGTGAAGGTGGTTAAACACAATGGAAAATGGACATATCGGGCGATGGTTGGAAGATTGGCTCGTCCCGGTCTATTCGTTACCAACCTGTGCAAGGGCGGGACGCAATTGTCTGCTCGCTCAGGTCTAAGTCGTTCATTGCCTAGAAGGACGGCGAGGAAGAAAAGTGCAGAGATGCGTAATTTAACGAACACTTGCATTGGAATTATGGAGAGTTCTTTTCCGGGGATCGAGCAGTTGGGCTTTGATTATGGAATCGATGTCAACGGTAAGGTGTGGATATTCGAGGTCAACACGAGGCCGCAGTAATAAAACTCGAACAAATTTAAGAAATATCTAAAAAATTTTTCTGCGAAATTTTGACACAAAATTCCTGTGAATAACTTTTATCCACATTATCCAATTAGATTTTACAGTCATTTACACATTTTACTAACAAGTTATTCACAGGATTTCCACAGGTGTATGTGGATAACGGAACGCTTGTTCTGTCCGGAGAATCTTGTTATGATTAGAAAAAAATAGAAAGGGTGTATGATCAATGGCGATGTTAACAGATGAGATGTTGCTTGAATCCTATTATATGGCCACGGAACTAAACCTGGATCGGGAGTTCATCGCACTTCTGTTGGCAGAGATCCATAGACGAGAACTCAATACATCGGACGGTTCTATTTTGCACTAGTTTGGACAAGCTTTGGCTTCTCCCGGCCGGTAAAAATCTCTAAATTTACTTCACTCGTAGTTAAGGGGATTCCCAAAGATTAACTCGATAAATATAAGCCTCATGGCAGTGTGGACATTGGGCAACATGCTCGCAACCCTCCAGGCTGTGGAGTGAGAGAGCAGAAGTATATTGGTCCGCGGAGCCATAGGGACTATATGGACCAGCATAATCCTCTCTTCGACCGGCATTATCCAGAGTATATCCACAGTCTGGACAAGCTGCAGTTAATGGGGCCAGGCCGTTGCATAACGGGCAGACATAAGGCAAAGGGTATCTCTCCTTTACGACATCATTTTCCTGCGTAAAGTTAAGATACCCTTTTTATTTGAATCTCATGTAGATTATTCTGGTAGAAGTTCAAAAAGTTCGGTTTTCAGCACCGAGAAGGTTGGATAAAGCTAGGGATCGAGGAGCGGAGCGTACGTAGTTTGTACGTGAGCACCGGAAATCCCGGCTGAATTCAAGATTCGATGCCGCATAAACCTCCTGATTCACTTCGTGATCAAAAGCGGACTTTTTGAATAACCAATATTATAGTTTCATATTGCTGCTATGACCTGGCGATAGCTTCGCTTCCGGATCGACGTATACCTTGGCGTTGTTCACTGCAGTAGGCGCTTCGCCGAAGCCGACAGCGATCAAGTCCAGCTTACCAGGATACGTAGTGATATCTCCAGCTGCAAAGATCCCCGGAATCGAAGTCTCCATCCGTGAATCTACGACAATGGCGTTAGATTCAATATCGAGACCCCATTCAGCAATCGGACCCAGTGAAGATACGAAGCCAAAATTAACGATGACGTCATCGACATCAATGATGGATTCTTCCTTTGTCTTAACATGGGCCAGCGTTACTTGCTTGATTTGATCCTCTCCGTGAAGCTCTGTAATCTCTGTAGGAGTTACGATATTCACGCGGGAAGCCATCAACTTCTCAACGCTATGTTCATGGGCCCGGAATTTATCACGGCGATGCACAAGCGTTACTTGCTCGGCGATCGGCTCAAGCATGAGTGCCCAGTCCACGGCCGAGTCACCGCCACCGCTGATCAGTACCTTCCGTCCCCGGAATTTCTCCATATCGTTAACGAAATAATGAAGATTATGCTTCTCGAAGTGAAGTGCGTTATCAAGCTCAAGACGACGCGGTTCGAATGCGCCTACGCCTGCGGTGATAATAATCGCGTGGGCATGATGAACATCTTTGTCGGTTGTTACGATGAAATGCCGCTCATCCTTCTTCTCGATTTGTAGTACTTTTTCCTCAAGACGAATGTCAGGGTTGAACATGTTGAGTTGTTCCGTTAAATTGTTCACTAGCTCCTGACCTGTAACTTTAGGAAAGCCGGCGATATCGTAAATATATTTCTCAGGATAGAGGGCTGCTACTTGTCCACCTAACTGAGGCATACTTTCGATTAATTTGACGGAAGCTTTTCTCATTCCGCCGTAAAAAGCGGCGAACATACCTGCCGGGCCTCCTCCGATAATGAGAAGGTCGGTAAATTCTCCGTTGGTATTCAGGGATGACACAGACTTACACCTCCAGATCATTTCTTGAAGTTTTATATTGTCATTTCTACTTTATTATAATCTCCCACTGTTAACTTGCAAAGCTAACGCGATATTTGTCGAATTTTCAATTTATGCGACCTTAGAAATGCCCAAAAGCGGCGTAAAATAAGACTTGATCTTTTATACAAAAGTCGATATTATTCAAATTGTATGCACATAAATTTGTGACGAAAAAAGCACATTTGAAAATTTACATTGTAATTTTTTTGCTTTAAAATGGTTATTAGGGTTACAATATTTGTGAGAAATATCATAAACTTCATGATCGACAAATATACAAACTGGTTATTATTTTTTTATGTGGTTATTTTCACATTAAAATAGGATTCGGATAGAAAAAAATACAAAAATAGAGTGTTTGAGACTGGAAGGAGTACTAGAGATGAGTACCATACCTAAAATCGTCATTCTCGGTGCAGGATATGGCGGAATTTTAACGGCGCAGCGTCTGCAGAAGGAACTGAATTATAATGAAGCAGATGTAACCTTGGTTAATCGTCATGATTATCATTATTTCACTACCCATTTGCATATGCCAGCTGCCGGAACGGATTCGATCGAGCATACTCGGGTGTCCATTTCGAAGTTAATCGATGAATTCAAAATAGACTTGGTTAAATCCAATGTCAAAGAAATTCGTCTGTCAGACCGTAAGGTGATTCTTCAGGATGGAACTTTATCTTTTGATTATCTCGTCATTGCACTGGGTGGGGAACCTGAATCATTTGGTATTCCGGGGCTGTCCGAATATGCGATGACGATTCGTAGTATTAACTCGGTTCGCTTGATCCGCGAGCATATAGAATATCAATTCGCACTATATAAGTTGGATGAGAGCCGCACCGACCGTCTGAATTTTGTAGTGGGCGGAGCTGGCTTCAGTGGAATCGAATTCGTCGCCGAATTGGCTGACCGTATTCCTCGTCTGTGTAAAGAATATGATGTCGACCCTAGTCTCGTTAATATTTATAATGTAGAGGCTGCTCCAGCGATCCTGCCAGGATTTGATTCTGAACTGGTGGAATATGCCCAGAACGTACTTGTGAAGAAGGGCGTTCAATTCAAGATCGGTATTGCGATCAAAGAGTGCATGGAAGACGGAGTTGTGCTGGCGAATGGAGAAGTGATCCGTTCCGCTACCGTTGTATGGACGGGTGGAATCCGTGGCAATCGCCTGGTCGAAGCCGCTGGCTTCGAGACATCCAGAGGCCGGGTGATGGTTGATGAATACTTGCATGCACCAGGCTATGAACATGTGTTTATTATTGGAGATAACTCTATTATGCTTAATCCGGAAGGGCGGCCATATCCGCCGACAGCACAAATTGCTATGCAGCAAGGGGTAACATGTGCGCAGAATGTTGTGGCTTCGATCCGTAACAAGGAACTCAAGAAATTCGCCTTCAGCAACAAAGGGACGGTGGCTTCCTTGGGTAAAGGCGAGGCCGTAGCCAGTGCATTCGGCAAGAAGTACAAAGGCTGGGTAGCTGCTCAGATTAAGAAGCTGGTTGATATCCGTTATTTATTTATCATTGGTGGGATTCCGCTCGTTTTGAAGAAAGGCAGATTCCTGTAAAATGAGACATTGCAGTGTTCAAGTGCGAGGTTTGTTAACCCGAGAGGAAATGGATCGTTATAACGCCTTAATGGAGGTCGGATCTTATCTGGAGAAGCAAGGGCAATATGACTTATCCTATGTTGTCCAGAAAGAAGTCGATATTCTAATCCTGCCTGCCATAGAACGTTTAAAGGAGAAGAGCAGAGATCGCGACCGTGCAACTGCGGAATTTCTGGATTCGCTGCGCAGGCTTCAGGAAGAGGACGATAACGGAGAATAGATATAAAAAAAGGCACCTTCCGATCATAGATCGGAGAGTGCCTTTTTTTTGAGGTTAGACTAACCGTGTTCAAAACGGACTTTTTGACTACCTCTATTAGATTTTGAGCATGTCTTCGAACAACTGTTCATTTAACAAATTGCCCACATAGAAGGAACCGAACTCACCATAACGAGCACTTACTTCATCAAAGCGCATCTCATAAACAAGCTTCTTGAAATGCAGCGGGTCATCCGAGAACAGCGTTACTCCCCATTCCCAATCGTCCAGACCAACGGAGCCGGAAATGATCTGCTTGACTTTGCCGGCATAACTGCGTCCAATCAAACCGTGGCTTCGCATCATGGCGCGTCTCTCATCCATAGAGAGCATGTACCAGTTATCGCTTAAATCCCGCTTCTTATTCATAGGATAGAAGCAGATATGCTTAGACTTAGGAAGAATTGGCTGCAATCGCGCCATAACTTCCGGATTCTCCTTCGGATCTCCTCCGCCAGAGGCGAGGTAATTGCTAAGCTCTACTACACTGACATATGAATAGGCTTTGTTTGTATATTCGGCAAAGGTCGTTTTATTAAAAGCATTCTCCAATGCATTCAGCTCCTCAAGCGATTCGCGGAGGTGCATGAATACAAAATCAGCCTTTTGTCCAAGGATAGAATAAACAGCAGTACTGCCAGTTTTGGATTGCTCTAATAAGTCCCATTCCTGCAGAAAGTTGTGAAGCTCCTCCAGGGCGCCAGCACGCTCTTCATCATCAGTCTCTTTCCAGGCTGTCCAGTTCATGGTGCGGAAATCATGGAGAGCATACCAGCCTTCCAGGGTTAATGCAGCTTCATTCATTTTATGATCACTCCTAAATAATCATTAGGTAGGCATAAGTTTATGCACTGTCACCATTGTATCCTAATATGATCGGTAGGGGCAAATGAAAACGTTATAAAAATAAGTAAAGTTCATTGCTTTGCAACATTTTTTTTAGTAAACTATCTACTAGTTATAAATAGTGTGACCTTTGTTATAGTGTACATAAGGGGTGAGGTACGTGGGATGGCTCATCGTATTGATATTGATGGTATTGTTTTTCGTCATGATGTTCGGGATCGGATTCATTCTTAACATGCTAATGAAAACGACATGGTTCCCCGCTTACGTGTTCGTCATTATCATTGTTCCGGTGGTTGTATATACGCTATGGGATCATGATAAGAGTCTGGGGCTTTATTTATCCTCATTCCGTCTCGTTGATTATTTGACCGCTTTGGCTGGTCTGGCAGGAGCAATCCTGAGCGGATGGACGATACGCAAGCTGCGTTTTGCCGGGTATAAGATGTTCTAGATTTGCAAGTCCAAACTTAGAGATAGGAAAAAGCCGATAATGCTGCGGTCTGAAGCGTTATCGGCTTTGTTTTGTCGATTTTTTAGAATTATTGCCAGGGAAATGGCATGATTTTTGTAAGGTTTGAATGATTCAAGTAGAATCATTTTGTGATAGAATATAGAAACATTGATCGAACGTGTACAAGTTAAGAGGATCGAAATTCCCGTAATGGATCAGATCCTCAGATAGACGTTTCAATAGAGTATGAACCATCTTAATTGTGGGAAGGGGCGATGAAGCCGTGCGCATGAACAACATGCTGCATTTTACTGAAAATCATCGTTATTGCGTATATCGTGACTTCAGTCTCAGTCCTGTTGACGGGAAGACGCTTAGTCTAATCTATCAGCCCATGGTCGGGGCTTTTGCTATTTCGCTATATCGGCTCCTGGTGGAGCAGGTGCCTCAGGATCAGGTCGGCTATTCACGGGTTGAGCAGCAGCGGGTGCTTTTCTTGACTTTGGGGATTGATCCAAGCGAGAGGGGACGCACTTATCTCGTAGAGCAGACTTCCAAATTGGAAGCAGTCGGCCTACTACAGACGAGCCGCATGTATATGACGGATAGCGATGAATATATGTACGAATACGAGTTGCAGCCACCATTATCGCCGACAGAATTTTTTAATACTCAGCATTTGACGCTGCTGCTGCGCGACAAGATCGGAAAGTTTGCCGTCCTATCTTTGCGTGAACGGTTCTTCAGCAAGGAGCCGGGGGATATGTACGGCTTGTCTCATAACAAAGAAAATATTACGGTGCCGTTTTATGATATTTTTCAATTAAATACTCATTCCATAGACTATGAACTAGAGCAGGCGATTGCCGAGACAGCCTTGGCTCGTCAGAGCGGAGGCCCTCTTGATGCTGAAGAAGAGCGGATTAACTACGCGGATATTATTCTTCGCTTCCCGCGCGATTCGGTGAACCGTACTCATGTTGAAGGGCTTCGCTTCAATCTAGAAGGGATGGGAGTACTTAATTTTGTGGCCCGGAAATTTGATTTAAGTGTGCAGGATCTTTGCCGCCTGCTGGACGAGGATGGAGTATTTGATCCGAGCGGAGGCATCCTGCTGGATGAGTTGCAGTACCGGGCTAATCTCCATTTCCGTCAAGGTAAGCGACGCAATGAGGAGCGGGAAGTCGCCTATGCCAAGGTTGTCTCTATTTCTTCTGCTCTGGAGGAAGAGGAACAGTTAGAAGAGTTCCCGGTACAGATGGAATTTTATTTAGAGGTACCCAAGCAATTCACTAATAAATGCGATATTCATCAATACAACATGATGCTCCGTAATGAGCCATATACGCGCCTCTTGAGAACTTTCTTCCCAGGGGCTGTTCCGGACAATTTACTAGATATTTTTACGAAGATCGATTTGAATTATAAATTGCCAGGTGAAGTCATCAATGTTCTGATTCATTACTTGATGTCGCTGCTTACTTCCAATACGGAGCAGCGGATTAATCGCAATTTTGTGGAGGCGATCGCTTCCAATATGCTGATGAAACAAGTTAATACTTATGAGCAGGCGGTTGGCTACATCCGCGAGCAGTCTAAGGTAAAGGCCAAATCCAGTTCAGAGCCGCAAGATGGTGCGAACCGTAGACGTACCTACAAAGGGCGTCAAGCCACTGGCAAGAGCAAACCGGAAATTCCTATTGTGCAGGGCTCTACCCAGGAAGAGGGTGTCTCGGATGAGGAATTCGCGGAGATGCTGAAGCTTGCGGAACGGATGCAGGCTGGTAGGAACAATGAGGCTTAATCGGGAAGGAGGGGGACGTAAGCAATGGATTCACTCGGTCAAATACTGGCAGGGATGAAGAATAATAACCTGCTCAGACGGTCGGAGCAACTCAAGGCGGAGCTGTTGAACGATCCGCTTGTACTTGAACTTCGCGCGCAGCATCCCGAGCTGGATGAAGAGCAGTTGATTCGAGATATGGCCAAGCTGTATCAATACGTGAATGACAGCCGTCATTGTGCCAAGTGTCCCGGGCTCGATCAATGTCCTAATGATTTTCCCGGCCATTTCACGAAATTAACAGTGGAGAATAATACACTTGGCCCGCAAATCGTCGCTCGTCAAGTTCCTTGCTCGAGACAACTACAAAGGGAGAATGAGCTATCGATTCAGAAGAAGATTCGCAGCTTCTATGTGGATGAGCGGGCTCTTCAGGAAGGTTATGACGAAGTTGAGATTCTGACGAAGGATCGTGTCCGCGCACCTGCCGTAACCCAAGTGCTTCGCTATATCAGCGCCACAGAGGAGGGCGGTCTGCAACCGCGCGGCTTGTATCTGGAAGGGAACTTCGGTACAGGCAAAACCTTCTTGATGTGTTATCTGTTGCACAAGCTGGCGAAGTCGGGATATTCCGGAGTAATAGTGTATATGCCGGAATTTGTAGAGGACCTGAAGTCGATGCTTCAGGATTCACAGAAGCTGAAGGAGACCGTCGAAGTGATGAAGCAGGCGGATCTGCTCATCTTTGATGATATCGGAGCGGAGAATTTGAACCCATGGGTTCGCGACCATGTAATGGGCTCAATATTGAATTATCGGATGAATCGTAAGCCAACCTTCTATACCTCCAATTATTCCCTGGAAGCGCTGGAGCAGCATTTGAGCTTTACAAGCAAGGACGGGGAGGAACGGTATAAAGGCCAGCGACTGATGGACCGGATCGCTCCATTCGTGGACGTGGTTACAGTCACCGGCAGCAATAAGCGCGGTAAGAGATCATAAATCGGATGAATAGAAATCATCGGTTATATATATCATCAAACACAAAAGAAGACCTCGGCAACAACCCTTGAATGGGATTGCGAGGTCTTCTTTTAACGTACATTTGGAAAATACCGGCCGGGCTGCTTGACCGACAGCGATCATGCTAACTGGCGATAAATTTCAAAATGACCATGCCGAAGAAAATAACGGCCATAAGGGTGAGCATACCGAAAAAACCATTCATCAGATCAAACAAGTCGTTGCGTGGCTCTTCATTGATATGCTGGCGCGGGTCGTTCACATGCGGGTTAGCATCCATGCGGGCGAGGCCTCCTTAAATTGGTTTTAAAAGGTAGTTCAAAAAGACACTAGCTTCATCTAACCTTCTCGGCGCTGAAAACCGTACTTTTTGAACACGCATTTTATGTACTGTCAATTAAAAATATCATAGACAAATTGATATTTGGATATTCTTAGTATAACCAATCGCTTTCAAGTTTGTAAAGATGATGCCTGAACGCGAATTCCCATTTACTAAAAAGTTATGTTATAATGTAATCCATAGCGTCAACATAGGGCGCAACTATAACAATACTGATTAGTTAGGGAATGTTGTGGCTGACTTCAAGCAGGCATTCCAGTAACATACAAGGAGGAGATATCATGGCAATTGTAAATGTTTCCGATCAATCTTTTAACAGTGAAGTCGAAAGTACGGGTACCGTTCTGGTTGACTTTTGGGCGCCTTGGTGTGGTCCTTGCAAAATGATAGCGCCAATTTTGGAAGAATTGTCTGGTGATCTGGGCGATTCGGTTAAAATCGCGAAGGTAAATGTGGACGAGAACCCTGAATCTGCATCCCGCTTTGGCGTAATGAGTATCCCAACTCTTATCTTGTTCAAAGACGGCCAACCTGTCGACAAAGTTGTTGGTTTGAACTCCAAAGACGCGCTGAAAAACATGATTGCCAAACATTAATTTGGCTAGCTGATTCAGAGTGCTACAACTACGCCTCCGGCATGCCCGGGGGCGTTTTCTGTGCAGAACAGCATTATGAAGTGAGAGGGGGAGAGGACAATTAGCAATAGCCATCATTCGGATACTTATGCCAAGGAAATGCAGGAGAAGGAGCAGGCGATGGAAGCAATCCGTCACAAGCTTGCACTGCTGCCGGATCTACCAGGCTGCTATTTGATGAAGAACAAGAACGGTACGATTATTTATGTCGGGAAGGCCAAAATCCTGAAGAACCGTGTGCGCTCCTATTTCACTGGCAGTCATGATGGGAAGACACAACGGCTCGTCTCGGAGATTCGCGATTTCGAGTATATCGTTACCGGCAGCAATATGGAGGCGCTCATTCTGGAGTGCAACCTGATCAAGACGCATTCTCCCCGTTATAACGTACTGTTGAAAGATGACAAGACCTACCCATATATCAAAATTACAAATGAACCTCATCCACGGTTGGAAGTCACGCGGAAGATTCTTAAGGATAAGGCTAAGTATTTTGGACCGTATCCGAACGCTTATGCAGCACAGCAGACGAAGAAGCTGCTTGACCGAATGTACCCGCTGCGCAAGTGTAATGTGATGCCGAAGGAGGTATGTCTGTATTATCATATGGGCCAATGCTTGGCACCCTGTGTGAAGGAAGTGCCGCAGCAGACGTATGATGAGATGATTCAAGAGATCGTATCCTTCCTGAATGGCGGGCATGAGGAGATCAAGCAGGAGCTTCAACGCAAGATGGAAGAAGCAGCTGAGGAGTTGTACTTCGAGCGGGCGAAGGAGCTGCGTGATCAGATCAGAAGTATAGACGCCCTGATGGAGAAGCAGAAGATTACGATGAATGATGCGAGAAATCGTGATGTATTCGGCTTTGCGGTCGATAAGGGCTGGATGTGTGTGCAGATTTTATATGTACGACAAGGGAAAATGATCGAACGTCATGCCTCGGTATTTCCGTTCTATGGAGAGGCCTATGGTGACTTCTTGTCTTACGTAACACAATATTATAGTGACAATCCAGCGCTTCCACAGGAGATTCTGCTGCCAGATAGGAAATCGGGGCAGCAGGAGGAACAGACAGAGGAACAGGTTGAAGAGCAGGTTAGCGAGGCCTCTGATGAAGGTGGGGAACTGCTTGATGCGGAGAGTGGGGCAGCCGCTCTGCAGAACTGGCTGAATGTGAAGACGCTGGTTCCCAAGCGGGGACTGAAGCGTCAGATGACGCAGATGGCCGTTGAGAATGCCCGTGTTGCGTTGGACGAGAAGTTCCGTCTGATCGAGCGGGATGTGGAACGAACCTCTCGGGCGGCGGAGAATCTGGGCGTTGCTCTCGGCTTGACCGAACTGTCTCGGATCGAAGCGTTCGATAACTCGAATATTCAAGGAACCAATCCAGTATCTGCGATGGTAGTATTCATCGATGGGAAGCCGGCCAAGAAGGAATACCGCAAGTACAAGGTCCGTACAGTTCAGGGCCCCGACGATGTGGAGACGATGCGTGAGGTTGTACGGCGCAGATATGAGCGCGTGCTCAAGGAGGATCTGCTGCTCCCTGATTTGATTGTCATGGACGGCGGCAAGGGGCAGATGGCTGCGGCTAAGGATGTGCTGGAGAATGAGCTAGGATTGTTCATTCCTGTCTGCGGCCTCGTGAAGGATACGAAGCATAAGACGGCCCAACTTATTATCGGCGATCCGCCGGAGCCGGTGAATCTGGCCCGGGATAGCCAGGAGTTCTACTTGCTGCAGCGCATTCAGGATGAGGTGCACCGCTTCGCGATCTCTTTCCATCGTGAGCAGCGAGCTAAATCGATGGTCGTATCGCAGCTTGATGCGATACCCGGCGTAGGTGAGAAACGACGCAAACTGCTGTTGAAGCACTTCGGCTCACTGAAAAAAATAAAAGAGGCCTCCATCGAAGATTTTCGGCCTCTTTCTATCGGGGATAAACTCGCACAGACAATTATTGATTCGCTTCGGGATGAGGAGCCGGAATAAACGGCTCCTCTTTTTTTGTTGGCGAAATCGGACGTTCCTTATACGCTGGGTTGAAGCGGTAGATCAGATAACCGACAATGGCCGGCAGTACCAGATAGAATAACCCAGCAGCAATATTCAGTCCTCCGCCCATGACCATCAGACTGATTGACATCAGAATCGTATCGAAGATGACGTGGGAGAAGACGGCGGTAATAAATCCATAGCGCAGGAACACGAAGCTGAACAGTAAGCCGATGAACATGAGTTCAATAGGCCGCGAAATAACTGGATATATCGGATATAGGGTATGACCGAAGGCCCAGATCAGAGAAGTAATCAAACTTGCTACAAATGTACTACGGAACATCTTCTTTAGCATAGCGATCCCGAACAGTCGGTATACGGCCTCCTCTCCGATACCAGCTACCCAAGCCAGCAGCGGGAATAGCAGCGGCAGAAGCATGTTATACGTCGATTGGGAGGCATCTGTCGTCGACCAGGTATGAATCGTATTCTCGAGAGCCAGGAAAATAACGGACTGTACCCCAAGCAAAATCAGCGCCCAGGCATACCCGTTCGTCATCGCTGTCAGCACGTGGCGGCCATAACCGGGCTCTTTGGCCCTTGGCCAGAGGATCCGCCCCTTCTGTCTCCAGAGCGCATCGCCACCTACTAGCGATACATAGATGGAGCCGGACAGCAGTAGAGTTACTACGCCCTGAATAACGAAGCTCAAGATGAGTATGGAGCTGCTCAGACTATCCTTCTGTAAATAGGGCAGCATGTTGATTGCTCCGACCATACTTAGGACAAAATAAAGAGAAGCTAGTAAGAGACCACGCTTAAAAGAGGTGTAGGCTCTTGTCACTATGCTGTACACGATCGCCAGAATAGCCAGAACGAAGGTGAGTAGCCCATAGCCTGCAAAGGTAAGGATGTAGGCGAGCGTCTTCTGACCGCTGAGATAATCGTTGTAGGAACTCGGAACGGTGAACTTCGTCTCCATTGAAGCTACCGCGCCATATTCGAAATGAAATTGTATCTGGGCCTGTGACTGTCCGATCTCGTAATTTGGCAATTCATACAGTAGACCGTATTGCCCTTCGGTGGTAGCCAACTTCAGATCGGCTTCACTCACTCCTAGAGTCTTCAGGTAAGGGCGGACTAGCTGCTCTTTATCAGTCAGGCTGATATCGCCTTCCCGGGCCACCAGAGACAGTGTATTCTCGCGACCGTAGTCGAGTAAAGTTTGCTTGGTGGCATTACTTGTCGAGATGACCTTCTCAAAGGCAACGACATTGCCCTCCTGCATATTTATGTCGATGCTTAAGAGGCTTAATATGTCATCCGGGTCTGTAAAGGTAACATGGAAGACGTCATAAGGAAATTGTTTGCCATAGGATTTAGAATATTTGCCGACTAAATTTTCCTTCGTCAAATATCCGAACAGTTCAGGCTTTGTATCGTATGTAACGTGAGCATTCTGAAAATTGCCGTTGATGCCAAGCTCCGTCTGAGCGAACGAAGCGGCGGCTTGCCTGGCTTGATCTTTGCTGATGGTCTTGCTTAATTGTTGCTCCGGCTCGTTCACGGAAGGGAGCCAAAGCTGCAGGACGATGAAGAGGACCAATCCAATCGCAGCAAGTATCCAGAGTGCTTTAGGTTTGAGCAAGATCCCAGGTGAGTTCTTGGAAGTTTGCATTTTTACAGCTCCTTTTACACTTTTTTCTAAACAAGGAATTGTTCAATGTGTCCGCTTGTCGTAACCAGTGAGTTAGAAGCGGGGGTGACATTGGGCGTAATTCTTAAAAAACACATTCAATTAAAGATAACATAGGGGACCTTAGGTTCGCCAATCGGGCTATAGTTCACGAGAATCTGCAATATCTCTGGTAAGGTCTCGCACGGCTCAGATAATGGAGTATCATAATCATAGTTTCACGCCTTTTACGTCTTTTTCGAGTTATTTAATCCAAAAGAAACTTTGTTATTACACGCCGATAAGGCTTATAATCCATTTGACGAAAATGAAATGAAAAACAATGAAACAATAAAATATTAAATGGCCGAATTTCTTTACGAAAACGGGGGAACCGATTTTTAGGGGTGAGTTTCGCTGAATTCCTGGATATTCCAAGGATTCAAGCGAATAGGGCAACCGTTCATGTCCGAATCCGTCAGCTAACCTCGTAGGCCTTTGAGCAGGGACCAATCAATAAGCATTGGATTTCCAGTGCTTTTTTTCTTTGCTACAAAAAGGATGGAGTGATTAAGTTGCAGTTAAACATGTGGGTAAAATGGTTCAGGTTTTCCCCGCCACAGATTTTAGTATTGGGCTTCGCAGCCATTATTCTCGTTGGAGCACTACTGTTAATGCTGCCGATCTCAAGTACAACAGGGGAATCCTTACCATTCGTTGATGCGCTGTTTACCGCAACTTCAGCAACCTGTGTGACTGGATTGATCGTCGTGGATACAGGGACATATTATTCTACGTTCGGTCAGGTCGTGATTATGCTGCTGATTCAGACGGGCGGTCTCGGGTTCATGACCGTGGCAACCTTATTCTCGCTCGTATTCAAACGTAGAATATCGCTCAAGGACCGTCTTTTGCTGCAAGAGGCGATGAACCAGAACACGATGGAAGGGATCGTCCGCTTGATTCGCAAGGTTCTGATCTATTCCCTGGTCATTGAGAGTAGCGCCGCGTTAATCTATACGATTCGCTGGTCCTTTGATATGCCGTTTGGACGCGCGCTATATTTTGGAATATTCCATGGAGTGTCCATGTTTAATAATGCTGGTTTTGACTTGTTCGGTCATTACCAGAGCCTTACTCGCTATGTAGGCGATCCGATTGTTAACCTGGTGACGATGTTCCTGATTGTATCTGGGGGCCTTGGATTCATCGTGTTGTCGGATCTCGTTGACTTCCGGAAACACCGTAAGTTATCGCTTCATTCCAAAGTGGTATTGACGATGACAGCTTCGCTTATTTTGGTTGGGGCTTTGGTTATTTACGTATTTGAGTTTACGAATCCAGGCACATTCTCAAGCCTTAGCTGGGGAGAAAAGATATGGGCTTCCTTCTTCCAGTCGGTATCGCCGCGGACGGCGGGGGCAAATACGGTCGACCTGGGCTCGCTAAGGCAGGCAACTCAATTCTTTATGGTCATCCTTATGTTTATCGGTGCTTCCCCGAGCTCTACCGGGGGTGGGATTAAGACAACGACCTTTATGATTCTGATCGGCGCTGTAATCTCGATGATTCGCGGGCGGTCTGATCTTGTGCTGTTCCGCTATCGTCTGACTCAGGACCGTATCTTCAAAGCGGTCACGCTGACGATGTTATCCTTGTTCCTCGTCATCGCGGTATCAATGGTGCTATCGACGACCGAGAGTGCAAGCTTCCTGAGCATCCTGTTCGAGACGACTTCGGCTTTTGGCACGGTTGGCTTGACAGTGGGGTTAACGGGTAAATTAACAGTGATAGGTAAATTTATTATCAGCTTCACTATGTTTGCCGGACGGCTTGGGCCACTGACGATGGCCTATGCGCTTGGGCCGAAGAAAGGCAAAGAATTATATAGACATCCGGAAGGTAAAATTATTATTGGATAAGGGGAAGGTTAAGCATGAAAACACAGCAGTTTGTAGTGATCGGACTGGGGCGTTTCGGATCTAGTTTGGCACTGGAACTGATGGATCTCGGTTATGAGGTACTGGGAATCGACAGGGATGAGGAAATTGTAAATGAATGGAGCGATAAGCTGACCCATACCGTCGTGGCTGACGCAACGGATGAAGAGGTTCTCAAATCGCTAGGAGTGCGTAACTTTGATTGCGGGATCGTAGCGATTGGCAATGATATTCAAATGAGCATACTGGCGGCGATTCTGCTTAAAGATCTCGGCTTGCCGATGGTAGTAGCCAAGGCGATCTCTGTACTACACGGTAGGGCACTGGAGAAGCTGGGCGTGGATCGGGTTATTTCTCCGGAGCGGGATATGGGCATTCGGGTAGCGCACCAATTGGTGACGCCGAATCTGCTGGATTATATCCAATTGTCCAAAAATTACAGCATCGTGGAGATGAACGTTCCTGAATGCCTTAACGGTAAAAATGTAGGGGAGCTTCATCCACGAGCTCGCTTTGGCTGCACGATTGTGGCTATTCATCGCGAGAATGGCGTTATCGTTGCGCCGACAGCGATGGATCAATTGAAAACCGGAGACATCATGGTCATTATCGGCTCCAATGAGAATGTTGAAGAGTTCGAGATGATGGTCAACGAGAATATTTCCTAATCTATCCCTGGGATGTGATAATAGATGGAATCTGCAGCTACCGAGGCCATCAGGCACTTACTTATTTTGATTTTATTTGTTATTACCGTGGGCATGATTTCGGGGAAAATTGCTTCCATTCTCAAGCTCCCGGATGTAGCAGTCTATATTGCAACAGGGATGCTGCTGGGCCCGGGGCTCGGTTGGATTCATGAAGCGAGTGGCTCGCTGATCAATCAGATCATTCTGACCGTTGGCTCGGTCCTGATTCTGTTTGATGGGGGACGCAACTTAAGGCTTAGTGGGCTAAAGGAAATATGGATCAGCCTCTCGTTGTTAAGTGTATTGGGAGTGCTAATTACGATGGTCGTAGTTGGTATAGGTGTTCATTATTTATTTGGGGTCAGTTGGGTGTTCTCGTTCCTGGCAGGTGCAGTGATCGCTTCAACGGACCCGGCATCCATCATTCCGGTGTTCAGGCAGGTGAACATCAAGAAGCGGGTCCGGGAGACTGTAGAGAGCGAATCGGCTTTTAATGATGCTACCGGCTCGATTCTAACCTTTTCCTTTCTGGCCGCAGTTGCCAGCGGCGGGGAGCTGAACATCGGTATGATGGGCTGGGATTTCGTGAAGACAGCCTTTGGTGGCATTGCTGTCGGTCTTATTATAGCCGGATGTCTATCGTATTTTACCGGACATATAAAGCGCGGGATTCTAAGTGAATATACGACCCTCGTTATGATCGTATGTGCACTGGCCAGCTATCTGATTGCGGATTTGCTTGGCTTTAGCGGATTTATGGCTACTTTCGTAGCTGGAGTTATATGGGGGAATGCGGACATATTCAATCTGAATATGGAGGAGAAGCGTTCAGAGATCGGAGCCGTCTCCGACAACATTACTTTAATGATGCGCATGCTTATTTTTATCCTTCTAGGCAGTCAGGTGAATTTCACGACGCTGGGACATTACTTCTGGCAAAGTTTGGCTGCTGTCTTAATATTGATGTTCGTGGCCCGGCCTATAACGGTATTGATCTGCGCTTGGCCAGACCGTAAAGCGAAGTGGACCTGGCAGGAACTGCTCTTCATGTGTTGGGTGCGGGAGACGGGAGTTATTCCCGCGGCGTTATCCGGCATGATTGTAGGGATGGGCGTCGCTAATGCCCAGATTATTTCAGCTATTGCCTTTATGGCTATTATGCTGACGATTATAGTTCAAGCCAGTACAACGGGTTGGGTAGCCCGGAAGCTGGGGCTTGAAGTAAGCAAGGAAGCGGCGCGCCCGTAAGACAGGCACGCTGCTTTTTTTATACATATTAGATGGTAAGAACTTGGATCAAATGGCTGCGGATATCGTTCACCCATTCTTTGATTTCACTGCTTAGATTGGTCTTGCTGCCGTAGATCAGACAAGTCTCCCGTCGCGTCTGCTCCAGTTCTTTCATCGGCAGGGTAACGAGATCATTATCCTTCAGGAGTTGCTTGCGCAAATAGGATTTTGGAAGTAGTGTAGCGGATTTACAGGTCGGCAGGAGACGTACGATCGCTTCGAAAGAGTCAATCTCCATCCTGACGTCAGGGATAATGCCATAGCGTACGAACACCTCATCGATCAGCTTGCGATACCAGGTGCCCTTAGAGAAAATGATCATCGAGCGGTCGTTCAGATCGCCCATCGCCACAGGGCCGCCATCCGCAAGCTCGTGTCCACGCGGGACGACTAGCTCAAGGTGATCCTGGAAGAGCGGAATGCATTTTAAGCCGGACTCGCTGATGGAGGAGGCGATGACGCCGATATCGACTTTTTTCTCCCTTACGTAGGAGACAATTTCATGGGTTTTACCAGTGAGCAGCTTGACCTCCATGTCTGGGTAGTTGTTCATCAGTGCGGTGACAAGAGGAGGCAGTGTCGTCTGCAACGTGGTGAGGCTGGCGCCCAGGGTTATGGTGCTGCGATTGGCCGCTTTGAATCGTGAGACGGACTGCAGGAAGTTCTGATGGCGCTGCCGCTGCTCCAGGGCATATAGATAGGCTTCATGACCAACGCGAGTCAACTCAAGCTTCTTGCCATTACGGTTGAACAGGGCGACTCCCCATTCTTCCTCCAGCTTGACGATTTTCCTCGATAAGGCAGGCTGAGACAAATTAAGCAGCTTCGAAGCTTTATTTAAGCTAGACTGTTCTACAACGGTAGTAAAGACAATCAATTCTTCCAGCAATTTGATCCTCCTCTTTATTCGATCATTTCTACGGATATGAAATTCTCTTATGCGTAATAGTTATAACGGTTAATAATTATATTGCAATTCCATTATAAGCTAAAAAGGAGTAACATGAAAGTGACACAAGTTGTTCACATGTTACATTTGTAACAAAGTACTTAGATGGCGGTTTGTGCGATTTTTCATTTACGATTTATTTCGTAGACTGCTGTCGAATTTTAATGTATGAGTATGTAAAAGGACGATGGAGACGAGAAAGGGGTACACGAACTTATGAAAGGGTTTTATTCCAGGAAACTGCATTCGCTTCTGGGCATTATTCCGCTAGGTTTCTTCCTTCTGGAGCACATGCTGACGAACTTCTCTGCAGTTGAGGGGGGAAGCCAGGGCTTTAAGGACAGTGTGGCATTCTTGAACAGTCTGCCGCTGATCCTGGTACTGGAGGTTGTGGGCATTTATTTGCCGCTGCTGTACCACGGTGTTTACGGCATATACATCGCTTTTCAGGCGAAGCCGAATAACGGCAATTATGCTACGGAGCGCAATCTGCGCTACCTGCTGCAGCGGATTACCGGAATTATTGTGTTCATATTTGTTATTTGGCATGTGTATGAGACGAGAATCCAAGTGGCGCTGGGCAATGTAACACATGATCAGTTAGGCGGAGTCATGCATGATATTATGATGCAACCGATATTTTTCATTATTTATTTGATCGCTGTTGTGTCTGCCTCCTTTCATTTTGCCAATGGCTTATGGTCGTTTCTTGTTAGCTGGGGAATTACGGTGGGGCCGCGCTCGCAGCGTGTATCCTCGTATATTTGCATGAGTATGTTTGTAATCGTATCGATTATGTTCGTATGGTCGTTATTCGCATTCCGCAGTGTGGAATTTGCGGGATCAACGGCTCTGCTGCAATCTTTTAGAATGCTTGGATAGGAAAGATCGCTTGCGAAGCAAGTTTTGTACGAAGTAAATCTAAGTAGCATAGCTCACAAAACTAAGCGAGTGCTTACGATGCAAGTTTTGTACGGTGTAAATCTAATAGCATAGCTCACAAAACTTTTAGGAGTTGAAAAGGATGTCGAAACAAAGCATAGTTGTCGTCGGTGGAGGGCTTGCCGGGCTTATGGCTACAATCAAGGCGGCCGAAGCCGGAGTTCAGGTTCATCTATTCTCGATCGTTCCGGTTAAGAGATCGCACTCCGTGTGTGCTCAGGGTGGGATCAACGGCGCGGTAAATACAAAGGGAGAAGGAGACTCTCCTTGGGAGCACTTCGATGATACGGTGTACGGCGGAGACTTCCTCGCCAACCAGCCACCTGTCAAAGCCATGTGTGAAGCGGCTCCAGGCATTATCCATCTGATGGACCGGATGGGGGTTATGTTCAATCGTACTCCAGAGGGACTACTCGATTTCCGTCGGTTTGGTGGTACGAAGCGCCACCGTACGGCCTTTGCCGGCGCGACGACTGGTCAGCAATTGCTCTATGCCCTGGATGAACAAGTTCGCCGTCATGAGACGGAAGGACTTGTGGTGAAATATGAGAACTGGGAGTTCCTGTCGGTAGTACTTGATGATGAAGGGGCTTGCCGTGGTATTACAGCGCAGAATCTTCGCTCTATGGAAGTCGCAACCTTCGCCTCGGATGCCGTAATTCTGGCAACAGGCGGGCCAGGGATTATTTTCGGCAAGACAACCAACTCCGTTATTAACACAGGAACTGCGGCGAGCGCGGTGTACCAGCAAGGCGTTCATTACGCTAATGGCGAGTTCATTCAAATCCACCCGACAGCGATTCCAGGCGATGACAAGCTGCGCCTGATGTCGGAGTCAGCCCGCGGTGAGGGCGGACGGGTCTGGACTTATAAAGATGGCAAACCTTGGTACTTCCTTGAGGAGAAATATCCGGCCTATGGCAATCTCGTTCCACGAGATATCGCAACACGGGAGATCTTCTCTGTATGTGTTGACCAGAAGCTTGGCATTAATGGTGAGAACATGGTGTATCTTGATTTGTCGCACAAAGATCCAAAGGAACTGGACGTTAAGCTTGGCGGCATCATCGAAATCTATGAGAAATTCGTAGGCGATGATCCGCGTAAGGTTCCGATGAAGATCTTCCCGGCGGTCCATTACTCGATGGGCGGCATGTGGGTTGATTATAATCAGATGACAAATATTCCAGGTCTATTCGCTGCAGGCGAATGCGATTATCAATATCATGGGGCCAACCGCCTAGGTGCGAACTCACTCGTATCCGCTATTTTCGGTGGCATGGTAGCCGGTCCAAAAGCGGTAGAATATATCCGCGGTCTGAAGAATTCGGTCGAAGATATGAATTCTGCGATGCTAGACAATGCTCGCAAGGTGCAAGAGGACAAATTCGAGAAGCTGCTGAAGATGGAAGGCAAGGAAAATGCCTATGTACTTCATAAAGAGCTAGGTGATTGGATGACGGACAATATGACAGTGGTTCGCCATAACCATCGACTGGAAGCGACGATTAACAAAATTAAAGAACTGAAAGTTCGCTATAAAGATATCAATGTGAACGATACTTCGCGTTGGAACAACACGGGGGCTGCCTTTACCCGTCAGCTGTGGAACATGCTGGAGCTGGCTGAAGCGATGACGCTTGGCGCGTTGCTCCGCAATGAAAGCCGTGGCGCCCATTATAAGCCGGACTATCCGGAGCGTAATGATGAGGAGTTCCTGAAGACGACCAAAGCGACTTGGACACCGGATGGCCCGCAAATTTCATATGAAGAGGTCGATGTGTCACTGATTCCGCCGCGTATTCGCGACTATTCGAAGGATAAGTAGGAGGGGAGAGCAATGGCAATGGCGGAAACAAAAGCAACAATTAGAAAGGTAAAGTTTATTATAACTCGCCAGGATGGCCCGGAGACAAAGCCTTATACCGAGGAATTCGAGCTTGATTATCGTCCAGGTATGAATGTGATCAGTTCCTTGATGGAAATTCAGCGCAATCCAGTTAATATGAAAGGCGAGCATATTTCGCCAGTGTGCTGGGAATCGAATTGTCTAGAGGAAGTGTGTGGGGCTTGTTCAATGGTAATTAACGGCAAGCCGCGTCAGGCTTGTGCCGCTCTGATTGATAATTTGGAGCAGCCAATTCGCATCGAGCCGATGCGTACCTTCCCTGTAGTACGTGACCTCATCATCGACCGCAGTCGGATGTTCAACGCTCTGAAGAAAGTTAAAGCTTGGATTCCGATTGATGGTACGTATGATCTCGGTCCAGGACCACGGATGGCGGAGAAGAAGCGGCAATGGGCATATGAGCTCTCGAAATGTATGACTTGCGGCGTCTGTCTCGAGGCTTGCCCGAATGTGAATGAGAAGACAGACTTTATAGGTCCGGCACCGATCTCCCAAGTGCGTCTGTTCAATGCTCATCCGACCGGTGAAATGAATGCTGAGGAGAGACTTGAGGCATTGATGGAAGCCGGCGGCATCGAGGGCTGTGGCAACTCGCAGAACTGCGTACGAGCATGTCCGAAAGGCATTCCGTTGACGACCTCGATTGCCGAGATGAATAAAGATACGACCAAGCATATGTTCAAGCGCTGGTTAGGGGTGTAATACCGAGCGTAGAATAGATTCCTATATCCCATGAATAGACTGGGGTATAGGAATTTTTTTGTCTCCAAAGGAAAGATAATACACCAGAGAGTAGCCCGTTAGTCGTTCTGATTGACGATCTCTGCTGCCACATGCTAAGGTTAGCGAAGCTAATTATGATATTAGCTTGTTTCTATTTACGTGAACTATTTCACTTAAAATTGAAATATTTAATTGACCTTTTACTTAACTTAAGGAGGCCAATGATGAAGTATCTTTACTTGACATTAGGTTTTTTATTTCTAGGTTTGGGGGCGGTTGGAGTATTTCTTCCTGTACTGCCTACGACCCCGTTCCTGCTGCTCGCCTCGTTCTTCCTCTCCAAAGGTTCTGATCGGTTTCACCGTTGGTTCTGCGGTACGAAGCTGTACAGGGAACATTTGGAGGGTTTTATCAATTCACGATCAATGACGCTCCGCGCCAAACTCGGTATTCTTGTACTAGCTACTTCTATGTTGACGATAGCTTTTATTCTGATGAAGAATTGGATCGGCAGAGGCTGTATCCTACTTCTTATCTCGTTTATGTACTATTATTTTATTTTTCGCATTAAAACGGTGAAAAGGTCGGAGACTATCGCTTCTATCGAAGAGTAAATAATACTACGGAATGATAGTTGCCTTACATTACATTATAGGAGTACGATTAATATATAAAATTTATGGCAAGCAATAAATGATAGGAAGGAAAGTGAAAATTACTTATGGAAGCTTCCAATACAGTGAAATTAACAACTTTAACAACCAAGGGAGGGTGTGGCTGCAAGATCGGTCCTGCAGATCTTATGCAGGTCATCCGTAGTCTGCCGCCAACAGAGCCGAACCCCGATTTATTGGTCGGCTTAGACACAAGCGATGATGCAGGGGTATATAAAATCAGCGAGGATCTTGCCCTGGTGCAAACGCTAGACTTCTTTACGCCAATTGTCGATGATCCGTATTCCTTCGGACAGATCGCAGCGGCTAACGCGATCAGCGATATATATGCGATGGGCGGTAAGCCTTTGACTGTTATGAATATTGTAGCTTTTCCAATTTCGACGCTAGACAAGAGCATTCTGGCTGATATTTTGCGCGGAGCTGCAGACAAGGTACGGGAAGCCGGAGCTACCTTGGTCGGCGGTCATTCGATCGATGACAAGGAGCCGAAGTTCGGTCTTGCAGTCACTGGCTTAGTGCATCCAGACAAGGTCAGAACTAATGCCGGTGCTAAGGCTGGTGATAAGCTGATCCTGACGAAGCCAATCGGAGTTGGAATTATGACGACCTCGATCAAGAAAGGGCAGCTAACTGCCGAAGAGACAGAGCGTGTTACCCGTGTCATGTCGACACTGAACAGAAAAGCGGCAGAAACTATGGAGCCGTATGACGTTCATGCTTGTACGGATGTGACTGGATTTGGGTTGATGGGACATGCTCTGGAAATGGCAAAAGGCAGTGGAACGGGAATTCGTATCAAGCAGGATCAGGTCCCTGTATTACCACGTGTACGTGAACTGGCTGAGAATGGGTTCATCCCTGGCGGAACGAAGAATAACTTCGCTCATGTGGAGGGGGATATTTCGTTCCCGGAAACGATGGATCAGATCGACCGCTGGATTTTGTGCGATGCAGTGACCTCAGGTGGTCTGTTGATCGCTGTTGCGGCTGCAGAAGCGGATTCCTTGCTGGACGAGCTGGTTAAAGCAGGGGTTGAAGCGAGCCTGATCGGTGAAGTGACAGATCAGCATCCAAGCCGTATCGTCGTTGAATAATAAGTGTGTGATTAGAAGTGGGCTTTTTGAACAACCTTTATACATGTAAGTTCAAAAAGTCCGGTTTTCAGCACCGAGAAGGTTGGATGAAGCTAGGGACTGAGGAGCGGAGCGTACGTAGTGTGTACGTGAGCACCGGAAGGCCCGGCTGAATTCAAGATTCGATGTCGAATCTGCTTTCAGTGTTGCTTCGTGATCAAAAGTGAGCTTTTTGAACAACCTCTATAAGCAGCAGGAAGGGAAAGAGATTAATGTTTCAGGATCTTAGCATTACGGAGTGGCTAGAGAGAAAAGACAAGGAAATGACGATGATCGATGTACGTTCCCCTTCAGAATATGCCGATTCATCGATACCAGGCAGTGTAAATATCCCTCTGTTCGATGATCAGGAACGGGCCGAGGTAGGTACAATATATACACGGGTAAGCGTTGAAGCCGCCAAAGAACGGGGCCTGGAGATTGTGTCCGCCAAGCTCCCCCGGTTTATTCGTCAATTTGCCGAAATCGAGGGTCCTAAGGCGGTGTTCTGCTGGCGTGGGGGGATGCGTAGTAAGACGACAGCGACCTTATTGTCTTTGATGGATATCCATGTCTATCGACTAGCCGGAGGTTACCGCGACTATAGGAAATGGGTCGTATCGACTTTGGAGAGCATGGATTTCAAACCGAATGCGCTCGTTATCCATGGAAATACAGGGAATGGAAAGACAGCGATTTTACGTAATTTGCAAGCCAAGGGCTACCCGATTGTTGATCTTGAAGGAATGGCTGGACATCGAGGATCGGCCTTCGGACATATTGGACTGCAAGCCAATAATCAGAGGATGTTCGATTCTCTGCTTCTGGAAGAGTTGCTGCGTCTGCAGCATAGTGAATATATCATGCTGGAGGCAGAGAGCAGACGAATCGGTAAAGTTTGCGTGCCTGACTTCATCCTGTCCAAGAAGGATCATGGAAGGCATGTCAAGCTGGAGCTGCCACTCGAAGTCCGCGTGCAAAATATTTTGGATGACTACGAGCCCTGGAAATATCCGCAGGATTGCATTCTTGATTTTCAGAAGATACGTTCCAAGATTCATGTGCCTATCGCTGCAGAAATTGCTGAGTGCCTAGAGCAGGGAATATATGCGCGGGCCGTGGAATTGCTATTGCTTCATTATTACGACAAGCGGTATGCCTATTCGGAGAAAAATTATGCGGAGAGTGATTTCATCACGATTACCGCCAATACCATGGAAGAAGCGGAGCAACAATTAGAGAAGCTTCTACAAGAGAGCTATCATTAAGAGGTTTTACATTGGGGATAGAAGGGGGACATCGTTAGGTGCGATGTCCCTTCTTCTATTTTAACCAAACTGGAAAAATAAAGGAAATAAAGCTACAATGAAAGGGATTAGCTATTTGTAGTGGTCAAGCAAGACATCACTTACTGGAGGCATAAGGAATGAGAGGAAGAATGATTTTTCGTTATGTATGTGTTCCCTTGTTTGCAGTTGTCCTATTCGTTGCTGGTTGCGGTGGTGGGGGCGGTGGGACGGACTCCAGCGGTAACAACCAAGGTGGAAATACATCGTCCGAGACCGATGGGAATCTGAATGGAAATCAGACTGGTGAAAGTAATCAACCAGCTTCTCCGACGCCCGAGCCAACGGATCCTGTGCAAGCGAAGTTGGATTCGCTAAGCACGGCCGAGAAAATTGGGCAATTGTTCATCGTTGGCATGGATGGGACTGCGAGCAATGACAACATCCGGGAACTGCTGCAACAGCAGCATGTTGGAGGGGTTATTTTCTATAAGAATAATATAGAGAACACGAAACAAGCTTTATCCCTGTTCAACCAGCTTAAGGAGGAGAATAGGGACAATCCTGTTCCGTTATTCCTTAGTGTTGATGAAGAGGGCGGACGGGTCTCACGAATGCCCGCTGAATATACAAAACTGCCTGCAGCGGCGAAGATCGGCGCGGTAGGAGATGCCAAGGCAGCGGAAGGGCTGGGAGACATTATTGGCACGGAGTTGGCTGGCTTTGGCCTAAATATGGACTTCGCCCCTGTGCTTGACGTCAATAGCAACCCTGATAATCCGGTGATCGGCGACCGCTCGTACAGTTCCTCTGCCTCGACCGTTAGTGAGATGGGGCTTTCCGAAATCAAGGGGCTAAGTGGGCAGGGAGTTATCCCTGTCGTGAAGCATTTCCCAGGACATGGAGATACGTCGGTTGATTCTCACTTGGGGCTTCCGGTCGTTAAGCACGATATGGAGCGGCTGCGCAAGCTTGAGCTCGTTCCCTTTCAGGCCGCAATTGAGGCTGACGCTGATGCTGTTATGGTTGCCCACCTGCTGATGCCGAATCTGGATCCGGATCATCCTGCATCCTTCTCTAAGGCGGTCATTCAAGATCTGCTGCGCGACGAGCTCGGCTTCGGTGGGGTTGTTATCTCAGACGATATGACGATGGGAGCTATTTCCGAGCACTATAAAATAGAGGATGCCGCGGTCCAGTTCATTCTGGCGGGTGGCAATATCGTATTAATCGGACATGAACTCGAGAAAGAGAAGGCGGCCATTCAAGCGATCACCGATGCTGTAGAACAGGGAACGATCCCGATGGACGTACTCGATGATCGCGTGTATAAGGTGCTTGAGCTGAAGGAGAAATATAAGTTGAGCGATGACCCGGCGAAAGGGCCGGGTATCAAGCAGGTCAACAAGCGTATCCAACAATTTTTAAGTGAGTATAAATTAAAGTAGTTCTTGTTCAGGGCTGTTTTGCGCGGATGAGGGAGTGGGTTGATGCAGGTATTGTTGCAAATCGATCCCTCCTCCAAGCCCTATGTATACGCCCTCTGCCTCCAAAAGCATTCTCTGAAGCGAAGCACCCTCATCATCCTGAAGGGCAATTTCTCCCCGTGAGTTCACTACTCTATGCCAGGGAAGCTGATATTTGCGGCTCATGGAATGGAGGATACGCACGACCTGTCTGGCCGCGCGAGGGCTTCCGGCCTCTTTGGCGATCTGACCGTAGGTCATCACCGTTCCTTCCGGAATGGATGATATAATATGGATTACCTGAGTAGTAAACGGCTGCATTAGGATGCACTCCTTTATCGCTGCGGAATTCATTTAAATTTATGAACTGATATGAAAATGTGAGGAGAATTATGAAATCTATACTTTATACGGATCGCCTAATCTTGAGAATGCTGGATGACCAGGACAGTGTTACTGTAGTCCAGTACCTGCAGGATAACCGTGTTTCGCTGGCTGAATGGGAGCCGCTTAGATCGGAAGATTACTATTCAGAATTGTATCAAAAAGAACAGCTCAGACAAAGTATAATGATGAGCTATCGAGGCGAAATGTGCAAGTGGTGGATAGCCCGCAAAGATGAGCCAGAACGGATTATCGGGTCTATCTCACTTAGTAATATTGCAAGAGGAGCGTTTCAGTCCTGCCATTTAGGGTATGGCCTGGATGGGCGGGAGCGGAATAAGGGATTCATGACAGAGGCGCTGCAGGGAGTTATTGAATACGCCTTTGGAGAACTGGGCTTGCATAGGATTGAGGCTAATATTATGCCAAGGAATGGTGCGTCCTTGAAGGTTGTAGAGAAGCTTGGCTTCTATCATGAAGGAATGGCTTATAAGTATTTGAAGATCAATGGCGTCTGGGAGGATCATATTCATATGGTATTGAGAAATGAAGCGATGGAAAAATAGAGGATTCAATCTTGTAATCTCCGCTCATAAATACATCCCCAAATCTGAGCCGTAACTATCTGTTGCCCCGATACGTATATGAGGTACAGAATCTGAACATGCTTCGTTAGTAGGCAGAGAGGAGGAGAATGCCTTGCAACAGCGACTCAAGGAATTAGGTTATCCGATGAAGCTCGTTATCTATATAATGCTATTCATCGCAACGATTATTGGAATGAAATATGTAGCGGAGACGAGATTGCCGAGTGGGGGCAGACCCCCTTATTTATTTTTGATCTGGAACACTTTTCTTGCCTGGATTCCACTCGGACTTGCCGTAATGCTAGATCTGGTCAGCCTGCTTCATTCCCGTTCCGTAAGAAGAGGGTTGTATTTGATAGTCGGTTTGCTATGGCTGTTCTTCTATCCGAATGCAGCTTATCTAATTACTGATCTATTGCATCCCTTCGTGCGGTACCCTACCCAATCTTCACGTTTCTGGGAGGATATTTCCTTCTGGAACCATTTGAATACGGTATTCTTTACCGCTATTATCGGCCTGGCTCTAGGCTCGCTGGCGCTCGCTTCGGTACACCAACTGGTGAGGAGAGCCTACGGCAGCTTCGTCGGCTGGTGCTTTGCTATCGGCGTCCTGCTGCTCAGCAGCTTCGGGGTTTATCTAGGCCGCTTCATCCGCTGGAATAGTTGGGATATTCTGCGCAGCCCGATCATTGTATTGCGGGAGACGGCGAAGTATTTTATGCAAATTGATAATTTACGGCATGCGCTGGGCTTCTGCAAATGGATTTTTCTGATTACCGCTTTTTGTTATTTGTTGCTCTATTTATTCGGGAGACTCGGGAGCAGTATGGCTTCTATTGAAAGGGAGCGAGAACGTGGACATGAAGCAGCAGCTAAGCATGCAGCAGCAGCTGAGAATGAAATTTCCCGTATTGGAGAACGAACGGCTACGGCTGCGAAGAATAGAGTCTGAGGATAGTGAGTTATTATTTCAATATGTAACGGATCCTCGAATCGAACGGCATATGTCTTTTCAACCGGACACCTTGCTCTTTCCGAAGCGGCTATTTCGTTATTTTGAGGAGACTTATAGGAGTCTGAATGATTTGCATTTTGCGGTGATCTGGAAAGAGACAGGGGAGGTTATTGGCATTTGTTCTCTGCAACAGTGGTCAGAGCTGAACGGTAAGGCACGGCTAGGGTACTTGATATCGCCGTCCTTCTGGAACCTAGGGATCGCGACGGAGGCCGCGGGATTATTGCTTCGCTTTGGTGCTGAGGTGCTTGGACTGAATGAAGTTGAGGCAAGATGCGGGGTAGACAATCCTGCTTCCGAACGGGTGCTGAAGAAGCTGGGGTTGTCCCTTCAGGCTTACGCGGATAATAGCGTAGGTTATCGTAGCAATGAATATTGCCGATTGAAAGTGTACTCGCTACATATTAAAAAGGCATTGTAAAAGGCGGTTCAAAAGCTCGTTTTGATTTCGAAGTGATTTGTTACACAAATGAAATATTGCTGTGATCGAACCCTAATAGTCAGGGGGTACACTTAATACATGACCCCCTTTTGAATATATTTGTATCTGGAATCCGGCGGAATGCACGGGTTCCCTTTTTTTGTCTATATGAGCATGTACATGATCAAAAGATTCTTTTTGAACTTCCTAGTATAAATAAAGTTTCAAAAAGGCAGTTTTCAGCACCGAGAAGGTTGGATGAAGCTAGGGTCTGAGAAGCGCAGCGTACGTAGTTTGTACGTGAGCATCGGAAGGCCCGGGTGAATTCAAGATTCGATGCCGAGTCCACCTCTTGAATTACTTCGTGATCAAAAGTGTCTTTTTGAACTACCTCTTACAGAGGTACACTTACCTTTTGTTTGTTCTTGAAATATACCCAATGATCAAATCCAATCTCGCGCAGCCGGGCGGCTACGTCATCCCATTCATCCCCAACCCGGGATGGAATATGGGCGTCAGATCCGAAGGTGACCTCAACTCCATAATGAAGCGCTCGCTCCAGGATTGAATCGGCAGGATACCATCCCCCAGACAGCTTTGTCTTGCCGGAGGTGTTGATCTCGATCGCGACCTTGTGGTCGGCGATCACCTGCAATGTTTCATCGATCGCTGCAGTAGCGGGGATATCCGAGAAGGCGGGATAATTGCCCTTCATGGCATCGATATGGCCGAGAATCTGGAACATTCCGGAGCGTGCCGAATTTCGGATCAATTCATAGTAGGCTTCTTTGTCGGCAATTTGTTCTTCTGTACTGAGCCGCTTCCAGCGGTTCTTGTTGAAGATACTCACATCCTTGACGCTGTGCACAGAGCCGATCACATAATCAAACGGGTACTGACTTAGGATATCTCTATAAATCTCGACGTGCTCAGGGAAATAATCAGATTCGATACCAAGAAGAACATCGATTTTTCCTGCGTACTTCTGCTTGAGGGATAGCACTTCCTCAACATAGCCTGCAAATGCGGATTTGGCCATGGCAATGCGCGGATGAGCTTGATCCTCCTTACTCCCGAAGTAAGGGGTATGATCACTGATACCAATGACGGACAATCCGGCAGCGATTCCCGCTTCAATATAATCGGAGATGTTGCCATCGGCATGACCGCAGCGGAAATGATGAGTATGAAGATCAAATTTCATAATTAAGGACTCCTTTCTTAGCTGTCTCAAGCCTGGGATTATTCTGAACTAATAAAGTGGGTCTCAGGCATCCCTTTTAAATCACCGAGAAATTGCTGCATGGCGGAGTTAATATATCTACTGGACTTATAAATGACGCCAACTGGGTGAGTAACCTCCAGTTCAGGAATAGGGATTGTCTTCAAGCCTCCCTGGCGAAGCTCGCGCAGAATGGATTGCTTGGAGATGATAGCAGCTCCGAGATTAATCTCGATCATACGCTTCACTTCCTCACTGCTGGACAACTCCATGACGATATGAGGTTCAATGCCATGCCGCTTAAAAAGATTGTCAACGAACATCCGTCCGACAGTATCAGGGGAGAGCATAATCAGTGGAACATCCTTCAACGTATCCAGTGTAGGCGCGGGCATACTAGCCAATGGGTGAAGCGGAGATACTGCCAATTCAAACGTATCGTAGTATAGCACTGAGGATAATACATGGGGATTATTCTCAATCAGATAGCCTATACCGATATCCACCAATCCTTGCTCCACGTTCTGATAAATAAGAGATGAAGGCATGGACTGAATCGTCGTCTTGATCATTGGAAATTGATCTTGGAAATAGGATAGAATCCGAGGCAATATCTGAATGGCGATAGAGGTCGTTGTGCCAAGCACAATATGCCCTTGAGGCGTATGCTCCATATCGGATAGCTTCTGCTTCAGTTCTTCCACGATATCTAGAATTTGTTCCGCCTTCTCCAGGAATACCTGGCCGCGGTCCGTGAGTGTCACCGGCTGATTGCGGTCGACTAAGACGCTTTTGAATTCATCTTCCAAGCTTTTGATTTGCGCAGAGACGGCTGGCTGAGTCAGATTCAGCAATTCTCCTGCTTTGCGGAAGCTTTTCGTTTTGGAAATGGTGATTAGTGTCTCCAGTTGACTGATATTCATCCCACATCCTCCTTTCTTCCACCGTACTCCACTAGTCCGCTGAGTGCGGTCATAAACCTTATTATATTTATTTTAATAATTATAGGTGATTTTTATAGCCTAAGGCAATGACATGGTGCCGACCTCTTTGTCACGTGACAAAGATCTAGTTCATTCAGCATAATTCAATTTATAATGACTTATATCTGGTAATAAAGTATAATAAATTTAATCAAATTACGGGACTTTAGTATCGATTAACTTTCTGTGAAAAGGGGACCAAATAGTGAAAGCGGAAATGATAAATCCTTTTCTTGAGTCAGCTCGATCTGTGATTGAACAAGTAGTACAGGTTAGCCCTTCTACTGGCAATTTGGGGGTTAAGGACGTAGTGCCGGCCCGGGATCATATTTGGATTCAGATTGATATGAGTGGTCATTTTAGCGGTATGGTTGTCTTTGGACTACAGGAGAGCGTAGCTCTGCGGATCGTATCGGCAATGATGGGCGGGTTCGTATTGACGGAAATGGATGAGATGGGACAGAGCGCGATCTCTGAGCTTGGAAATATGATTAGTGGCAATGCGAGTACAATTTTGTCAAATCAAGGGATTGTTGTAGATATTACTCCACCTCGCGTCATCAAGACTGGGCAGAATGACCTACCGGTACGGAAGGCTTTATGTATCCCGTTATTAATGGAAGGCATCGGCGAACTGGATATTCAAGTCATGGTTTCATAAGAGGTAGAGCCTGGCATATAATAGAAGCTAGGAGTTGAATAAACCATGACGCTGACTAATAAAGTGATCGTTGTGACAGGGGCTTCTAGTGGTATCGGTGCATTGACGGCGCAGATGCTGTCGGAGCGGGGAGCAACGGTTGTAATCGCTGCGAGATCATTACATAAATTGCAGAGCGTAAGCACTGGAATGATGGGGCCTTGCAGAATGCTTGAACTCGATGTAAGTCAGGATGAATCGGTTCAGGCCGCTTTTGAACAGGTGATTAAGGAATTTGGACATATTGATTGTCTAGTTAATAATGCCGGCTACGGGAAGTTCGAATATTGTGAGGACATGCCTGTAACGGAGTTCGCAGAAATGATGAATGTGAACTATATGGGAATCGTACGCTGTACCAAGGCTGTGCTTCCCCATATGAAGAAAGCAGGAAGCGGAATCATTGTGAATGTGGCTTCCATGGCCGGGAAGCTTGGAACGTCCAAGTCAACGGCTTATTCAGCGACAAAGCATGCGGTGCTGGGGTTCAGCAATTCATTGCGTCAGGAGCTTCGCGAGCATGGGATTCAGGTCACGACAATTAATCCGGGACCGATTGATACACCGTTCTTCAGCATTGCCGATCCAGAAGGTCATTACGTGAACAATGTGAAGTGGTTCATGATGAAGCCGGAACGGGTTGCCAAGGCGATGGTATCAGCGATTGAGAAGCGGAAGACAGAAGTGAATCTGCCAAGGATGGCGGCTGCAGGAATCAAGCTGTATCAGATGTTTCCAAGGCTTGCGGATCGCTTAAGTTATAGTATGTTGAATAAGAAATAAGTGAGCTATTGAGCCGGCTGGCAGCAGCCGGCTTTTGTATCGTGAAAGCGACCATTTGTTGTGTTCTACTGTTATCGCATATAATGGAAATAATGATTACGAAGAGGTTGTTTACAAATCCACGATCTCTAACGAAATGATTTGAACAAGTATTTTATGATAAGGATGAAAAAAATGTCTAATACAACTTTTACAGGCCTCGGAATAGGCGAGAAACTTGCGGGGAAGCTGGTCGACTATGGAATTCAGCAGCCAACTCCCGTACAGGAGGAATGCATTCCGGCAGCTCTGGATGGCCGTGATGTGCTTGCCCAATCCCAGACGGGAACCGGTAAGACATTGGCTTATTTGCTACCAATGCTAGAGAAGATGACTCCTGACAAGACCCTGCAGGGCCTTATTCTTGCCCCTACGCAGGAGCTGGCCATGCAGATTCAGCGCGAGGCTGAGAAATATGGGGAAGCGCTGGGAATTACAGTCCAAGCTCTGATTGGTGGTGCAGCGATTAAGAGACAACTGGAACGGCTACGTCTGCATCCTCAGCTTGTGGTTGGTACTCCAGGGCGAATTCGTGAGATCGTCGAAATGAAGAAGCTCAAACTGCATACCTTACGGACGGTCGTTGTGGATGAGGTTGACCAAATGTTCAAGCTCGGCGGGACGGCGGATGTTGAACGAATTCTGCGCGGTACGCTCCGCGACCGTCAGCTGATGTTCCTGTCGGCAACGATTGACGAGCATATTCGTGCTCTGGCAGGGCGGGAGATGAAAGAACCCGTTGAGGTAGGTATCGAGCCTGAGCAGCGGACTTCGCGAAGCCTGGAGCATCTTTACTTCAAGTGTGAAGAACGGGATAAGATCGATATGTTGCGGCGGATTGTACGTCACTTTAATCCCGAGCGGGCGATCGTATTTATTAACAATACAACCGATATCGCCGAGGTTGAGGCGAAGATGAACTATGTCGGCCTAAGTGCAGGAGCGCTCTATGGTGATGCGGACAAGACAGTGCGTAGTGTGACGCTACGCCGGTTCAGGGAAGGCAAGATCCGCTTGCTCGTTGCCAGTGATGTTGCCGCTCGCGGCCTCGATGTTGAGAATCTGACATTGGTAATCAACCTTGATCCGCCGATTGATGCAGATCATTATGTTCACCGCGTCGGCCGAACTGGACGCATGGGGCACTCTGGTCTGGCAGTATCGCTCGTCTCGTCCAAGGAAGAATTCATCATGCGCAAGTTCTCGCGTGAATTGGGTATCGAGATAACGCCACGCAATTTATATAAGGGACAGATTGTTGAAGGTGACGCGCTTCCTGAAGCTAGGAGCAGTGCGTCTACTGGTAGACAAACAACCAAAGGAAAAGAGCGGAGTATTGACTCAGCTCGTATCTCGGAGTCTGGCCAGCCGAGACGTCCAGCCAAGGCCAAGGAGACCAGCAAGGCCGGGAACCGGCCGAGCAAGTCGGCACCGGCTCCTGCCCGTAAGAAAGCCCGCGACCAGGATCGGAAGAATAAAGGGGCGCCGAAATGGCTTAAGGATAAGCAAAATAATCATTAATCCATGAATGTTAAAGGGGGGATTCATCGATGAGTGAGACACCCGTATTGCAGGTGGAGGAACTAAGTGGCGGTTATAGTATAGGACGTCCTGTATTACATGATGTTCAGTTCACCGTGAACAAGGGTGAAATGGTCGGATTAATCGGTCTGAACGGTGCAGGCAAGAGTACGACGATGAAGCATATTCTTGGCCTTATGTCGCCTCACCGTGGCGGGATCACAGTCCAAGGCAAGACCAGGGGGGAGAATCCGGAGGCGTATCAATCCTCACTCGCTTTTGTACCGGAATCTCCGCTACTGTACGAGGAATTGACGGTGCGTGAGCATCTGGAATTCGCGGCGAGAGCATATAATGTAGCGAAGGAAGACTATGAAGAGAGGGCAGCGAGGCTGCTGAAGCTCTTCAATATGGAGGAGAAGGCTGATAGCCTGTCCATGCATTTGTCCAAAGGGATGAAGCAGAAGGTCATGATTATGTGTGCCTTCGTAGCCAGACCGCCGCTTTATATCATTGATGAGCCGTTTCTGGGTCTGGACCCGCTGGGCATTCGCTCTTTACTGGACTTCATGATTGAGATGCGGGCTCAGGGCTCGTCGATTCTACTTAGCTCTCACATCTTGTCCACGATTGAGAACTATTGCGATCGTTTCATTGTGCTACACCGGGGGGAGGTCATCGCTCAGGGGACGCTTGCCGAGATTGCAGAGCAGGCCAAGCTGCCGGGGGCTGCGCTGGAAGACATTTTCTATTCTTTAGTTAAAGGCGGAGATTAGAAGATGGAACTTCAGGAGCTGCGTCGAAAGCGCAAATCTTCGTTTTGGAGCAAAGTGCTCCCGTTTGTGCCATATGTCATTCAGAGCGGCGTTGCCGTTCTGTTCTTATTGCTGTTGATCGCCTTCGCAGCCTGGTACACTAATTTTCTGCAAAATATCCCGCCAGGACTGCCGGTCCTGTGGATTATGCTGCTCTTACTTGGTCCGATGACGGTTTATTCCAGTTTTCGTACCTATATGCAGCCCGCTGATATTATCTTTCTGCTACCGAGGGAAGCCGACATGAAGCAATATTTGTCGCCGGCCCACCGCAGCGGAGTTATCTACAAGCTGATCGGCCTATTTCTCATCTTAGTGCTTGTCTGGCCGTTGTACATCCGCAGCGGAGTGGATACCAAACCACTCTGGATGGTCTTGCACGTCCTGCTTCTACTTAAGGTACTCAGTGCCTATGGCTCTTGGCAGGAGCTTAGAATTACAACAGCCCGGGCCAGAATGGGCTATCGCCTGCTTCGTTGGTGCGTCATTCTGCTTATGCTGGCCGCCTGGTTATGGCAGCCCGCCTGGAAAAGCCTAATCTTTATGCTGCTAGTCGGCGTCAATTATGTATTGGCTCTGCGCTTCCCGATGAAGCATGCGGTGGCATGGGACAATCTAATCGAGGCGGAGAAGATAGGGGCGTCCAAAGTCATGATGTGGCTGGGCTGGTTTGTTGAGGTTCCGGCTGACGGACAGAAGGTGATTCGCAGACGCTGGCTGTCAGGTATAGGCAACAGAATGCCTTGGCAGCGTTCTACCGCGTACCGCTTCTTGATTACGAAGACGTTCATACGTAGTGAATTGTTAGGGATTGTAGCGAGATTGACATTGTTGGGGATGGCACTCACCGGCTGGAACGGTGCAAGCTGGCTCGGGATCGGGCTGTATCTGTTCTTTACATTTCTGATCGCTACCCAGCTTACTTCACTGCACCAAATGCATGCTGATTCCCCGGCTACGGCCTTCTATCCGCTTCCAAGTGGAGCCCATAAGACAGAGGCAATTCGCCTTGCATCGCGCTTGCTCCTGGTACTGACAGTTCTGATGTGGATTCCTCTAGCGGTAGCATCGTGGATGGACAATTTAATGTGGGTTCTGCTGAGTCTTGTGATCGCTGTACTTATGGTATTTGGATTAAGATCTACCTGGGTCAAGAAATGGAAAGACGAAGATGAATAAATAGAGGAAGTCTAAAACAAACACAATAATAACAACAGGCCAGCGGCGATATGCCGGCTGGCCTTTGAATTGCTTGAAGGTATGGTCGGTTAGATAAATGTACGGCTAACAATGACAAGCAGGATAAAGAGCACGAGAATAACTCCAGTACTGGTCCACAGACCACCGCATCCGCCTCTTCCTTCTTCGATAACTCCGCCCATGTACAATTCCCCTTTCTGATTAAGAAGATAATTTATACAATGTATGGTATGACTATAGCCTGGAATGTGCTTGGGCGAATGTATCGGTGGTCTCCCGGAAAAGTGGATTTAAGCCTGTAGGTCCGTAACCCCTTGGTAGATCAGATTGAACAAATCCTCGAGATTCTCTTCGCCAATGCAGGAGAAGGCGATGCGCAGATCGGTATCGCCAAGGGCGATCGTACCGACACCATACTCGCGAATCAGATGCTGACGCAGTGCTTCGGCGTTTACTGTCTTTAGCTTGAGACACATAAAGTATCCGGAATTGAAAGGATAGTAATCCCACACATCCCCGTAGTTTCCACTATCGAGCAGCGTTTTCACTTTATTGGCGCGTCTCTTCATGATCTGGAATTTCTCTTCCTTCTGCGCGTGGAAATCAGGAGATTTGAGCGCTTGAAGAATGAAGGTTTGCGAAGGATGCGAACCGCTGGAGATCGTGGCGCGAATAATGCCTGTTGTCTTCTGCTCTAATGCTGCAAGGACATCAGCATTATCGTTCGCAAAGGTAATAAAGCCAACTCTGAAGCCCCATACATACTCTTCTTTCGTGGCTCCGTCCACCTTGATCGGAAGAATTCGTGGATGAAGACCAGCTAGCTTGCCGAACAGAGATTCTGTCATCGATTCTTCGAAGAACAAGCCGAAATAGGCGTCGTCCGTAACGGCAACGACATTGATACCGGCTTCGGCAGCTTCATGGATCGCAGACACGATCTCTTGGCCTTCCTTAGCTCCCGGTGTGTAGCCTGTCGGGTTGTTCGGGAAATTGAGGATAACGATCGCTTTGCCCTTGTCTCGTTGCGCTAGCAGAGCCTCGCGAAGGCCAGCGCTGTTGAACTTCATATCTTCGGTGAAGAGAGGATAGTTGATAATATGAGCATGGCGACGGATGCCGAAGGTCAGCTCATAATTCTCCCAATTTTTATCCGGGTAAATGACGGCATCGCCTTCATCCGCGAACAGATCGGCAACTACGCTCAGGCCATGCGTAAGCGCATTAGTAACCACCGGGCTACCGAAGCTCTTACCGCCAATTGCAGGATTCTCCTCGATCATCTTCTCACGCCATAATTTACGCAATTCCGGTTTGCCTGCAGGCGGTGCATAAGGGTATAAATCCTGCGGTTTATAGGCGGACAAGGTGTCTTGAATTGCGGCAAGATGCATAGGGATGCCATTCTCGGTTGCGATGCCGATCGTTGCATTATACTTCTTAGCCCCTGCGGATGCTTCAGCCGATTGGCTCAGGATCCCTTCTTTCGGGAAGTAAATCTCCTTACCCAGCTGAGATAACATGTCATAAACATAGCCTTGCTGCAAGGTCTGGTTCAACTGCTCTGCAAGTGGATTCAGGCTCATTCTCGTTCCATCCTTCCAATCGTTTATTTTTCCGTTTTAGACTGCCTTACATTATAACATTTACAACATAAGCCGTCACGATGATTTCCTTCTATTCCTCGGGGAAATAGGACAGTTTGAAGATGTTCAACAGGTAACAAAATGAGTATAATACTGACAAGAAAAATTTTTTGGGGGAGGGAAGGACATGCTTCACATTTCACCATCATCTTTTATTCTGAAGCCGGCATTTGCCAAAATTGTATGCGAACCTAACTGGAAGTGGCGCAAGCGAGATAAAGCGCTGGAGAACTATGATTTATTCTATGTGTGGAGCGGGGAAGGAAACGTCGTCCTGAACAACCAGTCTTTTCAAGTGAGTAAAGGAAGCTGCTTCTTGTTTCGCAAAGGTGATCATCCGACAGCAACGCATAATCCACAACGCCCGCTAGTGCTTACATATATTCATTTTGACATTGATGAACCTGTAATGGAGGTTCCCAAATCTTATCGGGTACTGGATAATACCCTAGATTTTGAATATATGCTGTCTCGCTATGTACGCTTGTTCCTGGTGCATGCATATGGAGCGGAGGAGGAGGCTCGCCTGATCCTGAAGCAACTCCTCATCTACTTGCTGCGCGAGGATCGTGAGGTACCCCGGGAGAAGAAAATGAGCAATCAACTGGTCGAGGTTATCCGTGAGGTGGCTAATTATGTTCTACAGCATCCCGGATTGCCGCATAAAGTCGAGGATTTGGCCGCCCGGGCCGGATTGTCAGCGCGCTACTTTTCGATCAAATTTAAAGAGATTATAGGCATGTCCGTGCAGACCTATATCATTAAATGCAGGATTGATCGCGCTCAGCATCTGCTCTTGCATGCAGGCATGAATGTAACCGAAGTGGCCGATGCTTTGGGGTATAGGGACATATTTTTCTTCAGCCGACAATTCAAACAGTATACGGGGAAGAGTCCTTCTGAAATAAGATGATCCATACGGGATTGAAAATAAAGTTAATAAGAAAAAACCTGAGTACTCAGGTTTTTTCTTGTCTATATGATTACTTACCCGACTCAGAATTGTGAAAATGCCCGAGCAGGGTCCCGACTTTGACTTTACTTCCCACGTCCAGGCCGGACAACGGATGGAAGTTCTTCTGCATCAGGAGAACCACCGTGGAGCCGAATTCGAAATAGGCCAGCTCATCGCCGCGCTCCCACTCTTTGGTGTCGTTATCGACATATTTGATGCTGCTGACATTCATGGCCCCGACTTTTACGACGGCGGTCTCTCCGTATTCATGGGAAATATATGTGATGAGCCGCTCGTTGCGGCTAAGTACAGAACGCATATTGGTCATGCCGAAGTCATTCACGGGATATACTCTTCCCGGTATGTGCTCACTTTCCAGCTTGCGTCCGCTGACAGGCACATGAATGCGATGGTAGTCGGTTGGGCTGAGATAGAGCACATAAGCATAGCCATTGCGGTAAGCCTCGCTCCTCGGTGAATGGTTAAGCAGTTCATCAATGGAATAGTCCTGTCCTTTTACATTCAGAATCGTACTGGATTGGATCTTCCCCATGGCAGTAATAAGCGCATCCACTGGGCTTACGACACCGCCTGGCTCCTGGCAAATCGGGCGCATCCCTTGCTTGAGCCTGCGCGTAAAGAATTCATTCAAAGTGCGGTACTCTTTGATTTCTTTCTCCGCTTCATCCAGGGTAATTCCATAAGCTTTAGCAAAGCGTGGAATGACGAACCTGCTCCATTTGGAATGGGAAAAGCGGCCAGTCAGCCGGCAAATCGATTTTCGCGAGGATAGCTCTGTCATCCATATCATCCATTTGGTAGCCAATTGTTATTTCCTCCCATAGGTGAAGGGCAGTTGGAACTGCCGCAATCTACTTTCGTTATCTTGACATAGAATAAGAGTGAAAGCAATAAATATAAAAATATTGTAATTGATGCTTGCGAACTTGGAAACATGTGGTGTATTGTAATGTTAATTGCATAGGGATACGGGGGCTTGAGTGAATCAGGCTGAGATGGCAGCATACTCCGCTGCAGACCGTTAATCTGATCTGGATAATGCCAGCGTAGAGAATCTATCGTCCTGTTCATGCTTATTTTGTGGACTCATCATGTCTGCATACTGGGACTATACAACCGACTGAGCTTATTCAGCCGGTTTTTTGTTGTTCTCTAGACGGAATATCCCCGCAATAAATTTATTAAGGAGTGATAGTAATGGTAGAGGTCAACTTGCAAAAGGGAAAAAGAGGACTGAAGCTTAGCGATCTTCTGGTGACGGTGCTAATCTCGGTTGTAATCGGAGTAGTGTATCATTTGTGGAGCTCGGTGTACGGACTCCTATCTCCGCTGTTCTTTCAGGCTGATGAACTGGTGTACGGCATGTGGTTCATCGCCTCGACACTTGTATTTCTATTGATTCGCAAGCCGGGTGTGGCGCTGATTGCCGAAGTTGCAGCCGCGCACGTAGAGGTTCTATTCGGCAGCGCTTGGGGAATTCAGCTGCTTGTCTATAGTCTGCTTCAGGGTCTTGCCGCAGAGCTCATATTTGCTGCATTCCGCTATCGTAATTTCTCCGCGCCGGTTGCGGGTCTCGCAGGTCTTGCCGCATCCATTGGCTCGCTGATTCCAGACATTTTCTATGGATATGTCGGAGATTATGCGCCGTGGATGTTCATTGCCAAATATTCAATGCGTGCCGTCAGCTCGGTTGTAATCGCTGGGTTCCTGGCCTACAGCTTGGCCAAAGCAGTCGAGCGAACAGGGGTAACCAATCTGCTTCGTCCTGTCGAATCCAAAGATCTGGCGGCGTTGGATGATTAATGATGAACACATCTTATGTAAATGTGATTGCAGAGTCTGATATTAAGGATGCTGAGCAAGCGGCTGTGGTACCCGATATCATTTTGGGGGTGCAAGACCTTCGGCTGAAGTTCCCAGGGGAAGCTGCATTCGTATTCAAGGACTTGTCCCTCTCAGTAAGGCGCGGTGAGAAGGTGCTATTGCTCGGACCCAGCGGCTGCGGCAAGTCTACTTTGCTCCAGGTGCTGAGCGGGATCATGCCTGAGATGGTCGAGGTACCGCTGCGGTTCAAGGAGAGAATGGTTCCTGAATCAAGAGGCGTATTGTTTCAGGACCCTGATACGCAGTTTTGTATGCCTTACATAGATGAAGAACTGGCCTTCGTGCTGGAGAATCTATGTATTCCCAGGGAAGAGATGGAGACACGGATGAGGCAGGCTCTGGATCAGGTAGGCTTGTTCTTTGAGAATCTACATGTTCCGATTAATTCACTGTCGCAGGGAATGAAGCAGCGACTGGCGCTTGCTTCGGTGCTTCTTGCCGATCCTGAGGTTCTGTTCCTGGATGAGCCTTCCGCATTGCTTGATCCCGAAGGACGCAAGCAGATCTGGGAGGCCATTCATTCTATCGCTGAAGGGCGAACTCTAGTCATTGTTGAGCATCGGATTGAAGAAATGATTGGGCTTGTGGACAATGTAGTATTGTTCAACCCGGACGGACAAATTCTCGGGCAGGCTCCTCCGATGAAGCTGTTTGCCTCCTTCCATGAACAATTGGAGCAATTTGGCATCTGGTACCCTGGGGTATGGGAAGTCTTCTTCATGTCCCGGGACGGGGAGAAACTTCTGAGTCTCCCTATGGATGCCCCACGTTCCTCCTTGGCGGATCCACTGATTGAGTTGAAGCAATTTTACGGCTACAGACAGCGGAGGCCCGTGATTGAAGTGGAGCAAGCCGAGATATATCCTGGAGACTTCATCGTAATTACAGGGCCAAATGGTGCAGGGAAGAGTTCATTATTGCTCAGCTTGATGGGGCTTCTGCCTACAGATGGAACCTACAGGCTGCAGGGGATTGATATGAGCGGAGACAAGGCTAAGAGAAGACGGACCGAGAAGGCTGCTCGGAAGATTGGCTTTGTATTTCAGAATCCAGAGATGCAGTTCGTGGCTGATCAAGTGAGCGAGGAAATTGCCTTCTCCTTATATGAAGAGGGGGATGACAAAGATAACATTTCATCCCTAGTGAGGCAGGCGATAGGGCAGTTCGGATTAGAGGGAATGGAACACCGTCATCCCTATCAGCTCTCGCTAGGTCAGAAGCGGCGCCTAAGTGTGGCTGGAGCGACAGTGCTGAATAAGCCGGTGCTGCTACTGGATGAGCCGACTTTTGGTCAGGATGCTGTGAGCACCTTCGCGATTCTAAGCTTGTGCGAGGAACTTCGCAGGCAGGGAATTGCAATTGTGATGATCACGCATGAGGAGAGGCTGGTCGACACGATAGCAACCCTGGAATGGAGAGTAGTGAATGGGCGACTTGTGGAGAGAAGACTGACCAAACGGGGAGAGACAATGGCTAAGCGAAATGGAGCGATAGGGGCGTGGATGGGGCATGAATGATTTATTAATTCCGCATCGTGTTAATCCATTTCATCGCGCGAATCCAGTTGCTAAGCTGATTTGTATGATTGCGCTATTTATGCTGACGCTCTTCACCCACCGGCTTGATTTTATTTTTTACCAGATGACTTGCTTTCTGCTATTGCTAGTGTTCTTTAGTGGACATAGACTCTGGAAAATATCACTTATTATGACGCCGTTCCTAATCGTCTTCCTAGCCTCCTCTTCAACAATGATTCTGTTTGGCAAGGGAGATACGATCTGGTGGGCATGGGGACTGATCCAAATTTCGCAGGAGAGCTTCTATCGCGGCATACACATCGGGTTCAAGGCTGTAACGTTTGCTTCGGAAGGCCTGTTGTTTGTGCTGACAACTCCGTCGGTCACTCTGTTCTATGCCTTGATGCAGAAGGCAAAGCTGCCACCTAAATTTGCTTATAGCTTCATGGCTTCGATCAGGCTGCTGCCCATGGTGTGGGAGGAGCTGCAAATTCGCCGTAACGCCTTAAAAATCCGTGGAGCCCGCTCCTTACGAGGAGGGATGAAATGGATCGGTGGCCTTAAGCTGTATATCGTTCCGCTGCTTGTCCAAGGAATTAGGAGGGCCCACCGGGTTGCGGTGGCGATGGAGACGAAGGCTTTTGATGGGAAAGGAAGAAGAAGCTATTATTACCCCTCAGAGTACTCGAGGAATGATTGTTGGGTTGTGCTCTTACTATGTGCCGCCGTTGGAGCTGCGCTACTAATGTCAGTTTTGCTGCCGCCTTTCGGGGTAGCTGATGTAAGATACTAGTTATGAATAGATGCACGTTAATGCAGAAAGGAGCTGTCCCTAGTGGTTTAGGGATAGCTCCTTATTAATGTTCGAATTAGCAGATAGTAAACGTTGTGTCTAATCAGATTTAGGTAGTTACTTTTATTCTTTCGCTTTCTGTCTATTTCTGATGATTCAGTAAATACCTTGCGTAGGCCATTGGAGCCTGATAAGTGTCCTTCCAGATATTTGTCATTGCCGCTTTGCGAAATCCGTAGCGTTGATCCCGTCCGTTGCATTCTATAAAGTAAGGGCGTCCGTTATCCGTAAGTCCGATGTCCAGCCCTAGGTCGGCTAACTGCGGAAGATTTGCGGATAACTCTGAAGCGATTGATAAGGACAGAGATTTAACATGAGCCAAGACGCTAGCGACGATCGGGGCAGGCAGCAGGTTGCCCAACAGCACAGGAGCTGGGTATGCCGTCCCTCCCTTGGCAATGTTGGAGATGAAGCTATTGGAGGGGGCAACCTTAGCGAACAAACCGGTAACATTCCAGGTACCGTTAATCCCTTTCTGCACAGTGACACGAAGATCGAGCGGCCTGTTATTGTATTCCAGCAAGGGAATACGTTCCTGTATGAAATAAGGTGTACGGGCAAGTAATTTTCCGAGCCACTGCGGTGGCTCTCCCGGATATAGACGCGCTCTGATCCAGCTTTTTTGGCGTAAGGAATAATGAATGATCTCCCAGCCTTTGGTTCCTTTTCGCAAACGTATGATTCCGTGACCCACCGATCCGCGTACTGGCTTGAGAATGAGGTCGGAGTATAGCTCCATCATTTGCTGCAGTCCGGAAGATGTTGCTGGAACAGAGACCGGTAAGTAACTGCGAAGATACTTATTGTCCCACAGCAATTTGTGGATGAGATCCTTACGATATCGATTGTTGGCGTTAAACACGGTTGTTCCTTGTGATATGAGCTGGAGGACATTCCTGTGAGCGGCCGGATCTGAGTAGAGAGCCCGGTTATGAATCACTTTGGGGATAGGAATGATAGATTTGGTATATTCCCGTCCGTTGTAGATATAGGCGATGCACTTCCCCTGTTTCAGATCGATATTACCCAAGCGGAGGAAACAGGGAATGAGATCGAATTCCTTAGCAACTTCCTCGTAATTATTTATCGATTCCTGACCGGTACGTCTTGTGGGAATACCACGAAACATGCTGGAATTAAGCAGGATTCCGACGTGGTCTGGTCCCATAGTGTTCCTCCTTCCTACTTGAGGCTTCTTTAACACTCTATGTTGGCCTGACCCGAAAGCGTGGACGACTGTTCTGCGGCAACAGCCTGTTTTATTGTTGTTAACTGTATGCACATTTTACAGAGTAAGGTCGTATATTTATCTAATATAATGAGTGATCAAAAAGGCTAATTTTTAGCACTGAGAAGTGGGGGAGTAAAATTAGCTATTGAAATACCTTTGAAGAGATTTATGCGGAGGTTTGGAGATGAACAGTAGCGTCATGACAGAACGGGGATCTAAGTCTGTATTGGAACGCCATAAGGTAGCGGTGATTACTCCCGGCTCCTTCATTATTCCATCAGGCAGGAGCAGCTCGGTTGAGAGAGTGATTGAGAAGGTAGTACCGCTTGCGTCTGATCAATTGAATATTCGCATATTCGGGCTATCCGACAGACAGCTTCCGAACTTTGGCATGGTAGGCCATGTTCCGTGTTTCCGTCTGCCAGGTGGGCACCGTTACTTACAGTCGATCCTCCAACACCTCCGTAAATGGCATCCGGATACTATAGATGTGCATAACCGCCCTAGATTGGCTTTTCAAATCAAGAGAAAACTCCCGTTCACTCGTGTTCTGTTGACGCTCCATTCTACAACATTTATTAGTACGGCCTATAGTCCTCTGTTTGAGACTTCCCACTGGCTGAACCGAGTAGATGGGATCGTCGTGAATAGCGAGTATTTACGCTCAGAGCTGTTACTTCGATTCCCGGGGCTGCAGGTCCCGATCCTAGTAAATCCGTTAGGGGTCAGCCTGGAAGATTTCATACCTCGCTGGACTCCACTTGGAGAATCACTCCGCCAGGCCAGATTGGCTGATTTCGGTTGGGAGAACCGCAAGGTTGTTCTCTATGTAGGCAGGCTGCAGCGAGCCAAAGAGGTACACCATATTTTGAGTGCTTGGCCAACGATTCAGAAGCGCGTACCGGATGCAATGCTAGTTATTGTAGGCAGTGCATTTTATGGGACCGATCGTGAGACCGCCTATGTTCGGAAGCTGAAGAAGCTGGCTGAACCATATCAAGATCATGTCGTCTTCCTTCCATATATTAAGTATCCCAGAGTTGCTGATTGCTATAATTTGGCCGATGTTGTTATCGTTCCCTCCGGTGAGGAAGAGGCTTTTGGATTAGTGAATGTCGAGGCGATGGCCGCGGCAATACCGGTTATTGCCACCAATACAGGGGGGATTCCGGAGATTGTAGCCGATGGAGAATCCGGACTTCTGCTTCCGCCCGGTTCTCTCCAGCAAGGCCTCGCTGAGTATATTTCTTATTTGCTTAATCATGAAGAGGTGCGCCGGGTAATAGGGTGCACGGGGCGTGAACTTGCCCGCAGTAGATTTCGCTGGAAGCATACTGCGGAGCGTTGGGGACAATTAATGAGAGGAATCGAATAGAATTTTATGAATGGTGCGTAAGGAACTTACGCGCTTTTTTTGCATATTCACATGAATGTACATTTGCCGTTGCGTCAATTTCACACTCACATACACTGTTCTATATAGACTGGTACAACAAGACGGGGAGGTGCAGGCTTGATCAGAAGAAGGAAGAGAGGCTTGGTCCCAAGTACCAGAAAACAGGCTTCAAGGCCAAAGCTGCCGAAGATCGTTAATCATCGCGATCCTATGGTTTCTATAATTGTTCCGGCTATGAATGAGAGAGCGCGGCTGCCCTCCGTACTGCGTGAAGCTAGTAAAGTTCATCCGCGCAGCGAGACGATTGTCGTTGCAAATGGATCGACGGACGGAACGGCTGAGATTGCCGCTGCAATTGGCGCGAGGGTTATTCGTTTTGCCGAACCGCTTGGGCATGATGTTGGACGACGCGTCGGTGCGGAAGCAGCCAGAGGGCAGGCTCTGTTGTTTATGGATGCGGATATGATTATTTCGGCTGCTGAGCTGCGGCCATTCGTCAGGGCTGTATTATCCGGTGTGGACGTAGCCTTGAACGGATATTCCGGTTCAGTTGGCAGACAAAGAGCTCATCCTGTTGTGTTAGCGAAGTACTCGCTAAATGCTTGGCTGTCGCGCCCTGATCTCCACGGTGCCTCAATGACAGCTGTGCCTCATGCGCTCAGCCGTCAGGCTCTTGAAGTAATAGGCCCTAAGCTGCTAGAGATTCCTCCACTGGCCCATACGGTGGCAGCGGTTAGGGGATTGAATATTCAAATAGCGAACACCGTCGCGGTGGGGAGCATAAATCCTGTGCGCCGGAGAGTGGGAAGGTCCGATCCGCTGGCCTCGCTTGTGGTCGGCGACCATCTGGATGCGGTGCATTGGCTGATTCAGGAGCAGGGGCAGCGTGGAGGCTACAGTGACTTGAACCGACTACGGGGCAAGGTGAGGTGATGGTATGCGAATGGGAAGAATGCGAGCAGCTGGTAAAGGTAAAGCCCGACGAATTAATATAGCCAGACGCAATAGAAGAAAGGGGTACATTGCTAGGCGGAAGAAAGTGTTCCATGATGCAAATGCTACTCGATCGGAAGCACGGTCATACGGTGCAGACTGGCTGAAACGGCTGGCTTTGCAAGGTGGAAGAAAGGAAGCCGCCGGCAAGAGTAAAAGCGAACGCTCCTGTGAACACATGCAGCAATGCTTTAATTCATGGTACTTGGCACACGCGGCGGGAACACGAAGGGGATATTCCTCAATACTCCGTATTTCCACAGCTTTTGCGCATGGTTATGCAGCGGGAGACAACCTGCTGCGTCATTATATCCCACTCCCACTTAGAAGGACGACAGCAGCTGTAGTTGTAGCCAGCAATGAGAGAAGGACTTTAAATGCGGTACTTGCACAGCTTAGGCGCTTGCCTTTCGGGGAGATCGTGGTGGTACTGAATGGCTGCAGTGATGGAAGCTTCGCAGCTATGGAACATGATCCTCGTCTTATTAAGCTGAATTATCCAGAACGGCTCGGCCATGATGTGGGGAGAGCTCTTGGTGCCGCGGTGACTACTAAGGATACAGTTCTGTTCGTCGATGGGGATATGGCGCTACCTGCGGAGGATCTCGGAGCCTTTCTAGTAGCTGTTGAACAAGGGAGCGATGTGGCTCTCAATGATATTACACCGTTCCTGCCTTCATTCGCAAAGCAGGATAGTGTGACGTATAGCAAGATGTTTCTAAATATGTCGCTTGGACGCACGGATTTATTAGCTAACTCGCTCACTGCTGTTCCACATGCTCTATCTCGCAGAGCTATCGATGCATTAGGCCATGCCAGCCTGATCATCCCTCCCAAGGCACATGCACTTGCCTTAGTTCGCGGATTAACTGTAACAGCACCGTATTCGGTGAATGTGGTGAAGAATAACCGTATTCGCAGTACAAATACAGGTTCAGCGAACCCGGTAGCCGGTCTAATCCTTGGCGATCATATAGAGGCATTGGCGGAAGTGATGAAGATCTATGGTCCGCGGTTGAAATTTACGCGGATGACTCGCAGTAAGCTTGCGAAAGTGAGGAATGGACGTTGAGCAAGTTCGGTTTAACCAGTATCATTATTCCAACCTATAACGGTCTGCATCTATTGATTCCATGTGTAGAGGCGATTCGCCGCTTCACGGAAGTACCCTATGAGATCATTATCGTGGATAACGGATCGAGCGACGGGACTACGGAATACGGATTGCGTGAAGAACTTATTCTTGTAGCCATGCCTGATAACACAGGCTTTCCGGCAGCCTGCAATCGAGGGCTGAGCATTGCATCGGGTGATCAACTACTATTGCTTAATAATGACGTGATCGTCTCACCACGGTGGCTCAGCAATATGTTAACAACATTGTATAGTTCACAAGACATCGGAATGGTCGGACCCGTAACAAATTATTGTAGTGGAAGGCAGCAGGTGGATATTCAATGGGAGGGACTAACGGAGTATTACGCGCTTGCAGAGAAATATAATCAGTCTACCCCTGAGCGATGGCAGGAGGTGCCAAGGCTCGTCGGAATGTGTCTCATGTTCAAGCGGAAGCTATTCACTGAGCTCGGCCAGCTCGATGAGCGATTCTCACCAGGACACTATGAAGATGATGACTATTGCTATAGAGCTAGACGGCGTGGATATCGTCTTATGATATGCGGGGATACACTAGTCTACCACGCTGGAAGCGCCAGCTTTAGACAGCATCATCCCGATGGATGGAACTCTCTGATCGAGAGGAACCGAGGATTGTTTATCGAGAAATGGGGCATAGACCCTTGGCAGTTTATATAGATGATGAGTTGAATTAAGGAGGGGAGCCCATGAAAGGTGTGATTTTGGCGGGAGGCACCGGAACACGACTGTACCCGCTGACCCGATTAGTTAATAAGCACTTGCTTCCGGTTGGGAGATATCCTATGGTCTGCTATGGCATAGAACGGCTGCGCCAGGCCGGAATCACTGATATTCTCATGGTTATCGGCAAGCAGTCAGCAGGCCTTTATGCCGATTTTTTTGGAAGCGGGGAGAACTATGGCGTAAAGCTGAATTTCCGAATTCAGGAATCCGCCGGGGGAATCGCCGAAGCGTTGGAATTGGCAGAAGGATTTATAACGCCCGGAGAGAAGTTCGTCGTATTGCTTGGAGACAATTTATTCCTAGATGATCTTACACCCTATGTAGAGAAGTTCAAACAGCAGCACATTGGTGCAAGAGTTCTGCTTAAACCTGTGGATGATCCGAGACGCTACGGAGTTCCAGTCTTCGATCCGAATCAGCCTGGGCTGATTTTGTATATTGAGGAGAAGCCGAAGCATCCGAAGTCGAGGTATTCAGTAACAGGAATATATATGTATGACTACATGGTATTCAGCATGATTAAGGACATCACCCGCTCAGCCCGAGGTGAACTGGAGATTACGGATGTGAACAATCGGTACGCGGAACAGGGCAAGCTGGGGTATGACATATTGAAGCTGTGGTGGGGAGATGCAGGTACACCGGAATCTCTGCGTGAAGCTGAAGTATATATGAGAGGGGTACTGCCCTGATTCTAGGGGCAGAAGCGATTTCGTATTCAAGTTGCCAATGAGGTTACTGAAGAATAGTTCAACCTGCTTGGAGAGGAGCGAATAGGATGTCGGTCAGAGGGTATCAATTCCGAACAGCCGGCAGAAGTCGGAAAATCAGGAAAATACCTCGTCAAGCGGGTCTCGTGCATGACGGACCGCCGGCACGAAGAGGACGGATGCCATGGCGTAGACATTGGCGGAGACGGGCCGGCTCGTATTTGTGGAGCAGAACGGACAAGGGGAAGCGCCACCGTCAAGCTGGGAGAAGAATGACCGGGAAGCACGGGAACAAGGTGCCGAGAAGAATACTGCCCACACGGATTGCTGAAACGGATGTAGCTGTAGAGAAGCAAGGAATATTCAGGCCGGTAGAGACGCCATTACATGCCTCTGTTCTTCCGAATCAGCGCAGAATGCGGCAAAAGATCGAGGTTTTACCCTATGAAGAAGGCTATCGACAAGGATTGTATGATGGCGGAGAGGCCAAGGTAGAGAAATGGATACCGAAACAGATGGTGCTGCCAGAGTTGACAGTGGATGATGTTATACAAGCTGGAATACAGAGCCTGACAGGATCGTTAATACAGATCCTCACTACTGCTGATGTCTCTCAAGAGCTGGATGATGCAATTAAGAACGCTAGACCCTTCTCATTAGTACGCCTTGGTGATGGAGAACTGCTGACCTTAGCCCATGATACGGTTATGTCCATCGAAGAAGTGAGGCGCTGGGGAAGCTTTTTGCCATATGCAGGAGTGAACCTTCCTGATTCCCATGTGCGATTGGAGTTATCTAAAGCAATTTCCAGTGCAAGCATCGTCGGTATCCCTAACTCACGACATCCTTCCTATCAAGGGTTATTGTTCCCGGTATTGCGGCATTTCGGAATCAATTATCGAACCCTGAAGATGACCTCGTCTACCGTTAACTATGCTCTCAATGAAGAGGGAAGGCTGAGGAAACTGCTGACTGGGCGCAACGTTCTGCTGATTGGCAATGAGGCTCCCGGCTTGGCCAAGCATTTGCGATCTCTTGGGATTCAGGTTCAGGGAGTAATCGCTCCGGTGCTCGGTGTCACTGATATTCAGCGGGTGATGAATCAGATCGCACATATCGAATTCGATATAGCCTTTGTATCGGCCGGTGTTGCAGCTGTCATTCTATGTGCCAGAATCGCTAATGAGCTGGGAAAGGCTGCTCTAGACATGGGGCATCTGGCGGATGAAATCACTTCAGGTGAGATATCGCTCAGATGAGAGGGGAGGTAGCTTCTTGCGGAATACCAGACATACGGCCCGTAAATCCGATTTCCAGCAGGGGTATCGTACGGGTTACGACAAGGGGTTTAAATCCGGCAAAGAGACATTTGGCACCTGGTTCGAGGGAACAAGCATCATCATCCCGACTTATAATCAGAAGCAATTACTGCTTCAATGCTTGGATTATATAGAAGCCCATACCGTGTCACCCTATGAAATTATTATTGTTGATAATGGGTCACAAGATGGAACGGTGGAGGCATTGCGTCGCCGTAGAGGCTCACTTCGTGTCGCGGCGCATTCGTCTAATCTGGGCTTCGCACAAGCGATTAATACTGGACTTATGATGGCCAGGGGGCAGACGATCGTACTTCTTAACAATGACGTATTCGTTACGGAAGGATGGCTAACCCAGATGCTGGCTTGTTTGTTTGAAAGCCCGGATACGGCGGCGGTAGGCCCGGTTACGAATTACATTAGCGGGGAGCAGAAAATAGATGTTCCCTATCATGAATTATCGGAGATGCCTCGATTTGCAGCCGCTTATAATCGCCGTAATACCGGCAAATGGCGGGATACGAGTCGCCTCGTAGGTTTCTGTATTTTAATGAAGCGCAGCACCTTTGAACAGGTAGGATACCTGGATGAGGGGTATGAAGTCGGAAACTTCGAGGATGATGACTGGAATCGGCGCTTACGCTTGCAAGGCAAAAGGATGCGAATTGCCGGTGATACTTTTGTTCATCATGTCGGAAGCGTGACGATGAAGGGATTGGGTGCGAAGCAATTCTCTACTGTGAATGATAGGAATGAGCGATTTTATACTCAGAAATGGGGGAATCGCTACGAATGGATAAGGAGTAAGGTGAAGGAATCGGCCGCTTCCTCTCATCAGGCTGCTGATTTCTTCCCAACACATATCTGGATCAGAAGCGCCAGCGGGAAGCTGTTCTGGATGCAGCATGGCGTAAAGTATCCTGTAGCTGCCAAAGTGAGAGACGAGGTGATGACGGCATCTATGCCGCGATTATCTGTCATTGAATTGTTGCAGATTCCAACGGGACCGGAGTATGGAGAAATGGAGCTGGCAGCGATCAAGAGAGACTCATCCAGGGATGGGAAAGTTGTAATGGCGGAGGACGGGACGATCTATCAGCTCGATCAGGGGGCAAGAAGAGAATTTGTATCACATTATGCTTGTACAGCTTGGGGATTCATTATTCCGAAGCAGACTGCTTCGCACGAAGCTTGGAATGACTGGCCGGAAGGCCTTCCCATTGCGCCGCCTACCCGGTCGAAAGCAGAGGATTTGTAGGTTGTCATACAGGAACGACAGGCTATGGCCGTGCATATGCTGGAACAAAGATAAATGCCGGGCATAGCCTTATGCCGTCTATTACAATGATTATATTTCGCTTGGAGGGATCAGGATGGAGGAGAAAATTACAGAGATCATTGTCCACATGTCTCATTCACACCAGCAGATGGCAAGAGTGTTGGATGCTGAACGACAGGTTGTTGTTCGTATGGCACAAATCGTCCATGCCATACCTGACGACGAACCTGCATTTGAAGGAGTGCCCGGTTTGATCAAGAATACGGGCCGAATCAACAAAAGCGTAATTTCTTATTTAAATGCTATCGCTGATCTTCAGGAGGCAATGGCTGAGAATTTGGGCTTCGTCTTAAAAGAGCTGAGAAGCCAGGATGAGGAGTAAGCTTGAAAGCGGGGAGGGAACTATGAGCAGAGAACAGGCTTATTTGCATATTTTAGATGCAGCCTCCAAAGTCCAGTGGAATGTCGCTATGATCCTGGAGGCTAAGGCGCTTGAAGCCGAGAAGGTGCGCAACTGGGTTTTGAATCAAGTCCATCATGCCAGCTTCGATGAGGATGAGAAGCGGTTATCCGAGCCGCTCGACATTCATGAACAGGTTGTAGAGGTGCTGGAGGGACTTACTAAGCTGCAGAACGGATTATGTAGTAATTTAAAGACAGTACTTGCCTCAGCAGAAGAGGAAGAGGTTAAGGGAGGAAGCCTTGGAGGATTGTTCGGCGACGGCTTCGATTTGGAGGATACAGACAAATGATAATCGATCTTCATGCTAGAGAGAAGGCCAAAATAAGCGTCATAGAATCCATTGCCAGGAGCCAAATGGCATTGGCGCGCATTCTGGATAGCATGGCAGATGTGACTCATTCCGAAGGAACGGCCCGCCATCTGGCGGAAAATGTGAAGACGTTGATGGCATATCAGCAGGCCATAGCTCGTACGATATGTGGAGTAACACTGCATCACGTCTATTATGGAACTCCTTCATCACCCTGGATCACGGATTCTTGCTATGCAGCAAAGGATGTCACCCGAGGAGAACAGGAGGAAGATAAAATATGTTAAGAGCGAAGGTTCGCGCCAGTCGACGATCCAAATCGAAGCGGCCTAGACGGGCTAATATTGGCAGGCGAAAATTGGCTCTGAAACGTGGAAGCAAACTGAGCGGTAGGGGTCTACGCAAGCGTAGATCGAAACGTAGAGGCAGATTCCAGCGCACGCGTTATTTGAATCGCCGACGTACAAGAAATTCATCGCCCAATCCTACAGTCGTTACGGTCCCGAAGGAAGTATCAAATGAATCGGGTTATCAGAATTCTTATAATGATGCCTATCAGAAGGGCTTCGATTCCGGGTTCACCCAAGGGTTCGAAGATGGGCATAAAGTAGGTTATAAGGAACGGGTATAGCCACTGATCTATTAATCAATTGATTCCATAGAGTGCAATCTGCAAGCCCTTATTCGGCCGCAAGCCCGGATAGGGGCTTTGATGTCTATTACATAGAAGGCATTCGCCAATTTATGCGGACGCGGGGTAGCGTCCATGATGCACGTGTACCCCTAGCATATATTTATACAGACCTAGGAAATCCATTCAGAGCCTTCTGGAATAGAGTCGAATTGTTTGATCTACTGGCGCAGTTCCTGCAGGATAAGAAAGTGATCATTGCAGGGGGACATTGGGATCGGCTCAAGCATCACGATTAATATTGAAACATTTAACGACGCCTCCGATCTGCAGTCCAAAATTGACTCTTATCTTTAGGATGAAGAAGAGCATCTGGCCATTGCCTGGTGTTCTCTATGGATGACCTGGTAATACCATACGTTTGTCCATCGGGTCAGTCAACTGTTTGAATTCGTAATCTAATTTCCATTGAAGAAGGAGTGACAGTTCGTGTTAGAACAAGGGATGCATTCCACTCGGCCATTTCTAAGGGATCTTTCAGACTCCAGGCGCAAAGGATGGGAAGACGGGCTCAGAGACGGTTATGCTGAAGGATACTTTCGGGGGCAGGCGAAGGTCATTGTGGAGAGAACAAAAACATCCTTTCCGGTCAGAAAGATCAAGGTTCTATATGTTAGCTCTGGTAAGGGCTTCCCGTATTCGCCGATAGATGAAGCGATTGTTGAGACTTTGAAGACTTTAACTGCAAGTGTAATTACGGCTGAAACCAAAGAGCCGATCCAGAAACTGGCGGAAAAAAATCGGCCTGATCTAGTACTTGCGCTTGACGGCATGGATCGGCCAGTTGAACAGATCGACGCGGTCCGGGCGTTAGGAATTAAAACAGCGATCTGGTTGACGGATGATCCATATTATACCGATATGACGAAGAAGATCGCTCCCCATTATGATTATGTCTTTACATTAGAGCGGAACTGCATTGAAGTCTACCGTGGCCTGGGATGTCGCAATGTCTATTATTTACCGTTCGCCGCATATGTAAGCCATTATCGTCCAACATTAACCCGCTCTGCGATTAACCGGAAGATCAGCTTCATCGGTTCAGCCTACTGGAATCGCGTAGAGTTCCTGCGTCCGATCATTGGTGGGCTGATGGAGAAGGGATTAAAGATTAATGGATTATGGTGGGACCGACTACCGGAATATAAGCAATACCCAGGTGGGATTGAGATTGGTAAATGGATGGGGCCAATTGAAACATCGGAAGTCTATAGCGGTACTAAAATCGTGATTAATCTGCATCGTTCACCGTTTGATGAGACAGTGAACAACAATACTGCCAAGATCGGAGCACTCTCACCCAACCCCCGTACCTTTGAGATTTCAGCAAGCGGAACGCTGCAGCTTGTAGACAGTCGTGAGGATCTATCGTCGTTCTATAAGCCAGGCGTGGAAATCGAGACATTCTCAAATTCCGATGAACTGATGGAAAAGGTGAATTATTACTTGTCCCATGAGAAGGAGCGACAGCAGATCGCATTGAGAGCTCTAGAGAGAACCTTCCGTGATCATACGTACAACCATCGGTTAAATCAACTGTTTGGCTATATTTTCAAATAAAGACATTCAACGTTTCATGGCAATGCACTTGCCCTTTTATTCCATGCAGCAACATGTGAATAGTATGGTTGTTAGTTTCTATTAAATGCTTCGCCTTCATTGCTTGGATCAATGCATAAAGGCTGGAGAAATAGGTGGAGTAGCATAGATGGATGGCCTATGCATTTAAATTCAGGAAGCATAGGATGATAGAAATCATAAAGATTGCTGGAGGGCACGATTATGTCCATTTTACGTTTGAATTCGGTTGAACATGGAGCAATAGATTCTCGCTTCATTCAAGCCTTTGACTTGGAGCTATGCAATTTGGGTAGCGAAGGATTTGAGATGCTAATTACAGTCTATACACCGCAGGGCTTATTGTATCGCGGATTATATTACTTAGCTCAGGAAGTTAGTGTAATCATTCCTCGTATTACGACTCAATTCTCGCCGTTTCAGTTGATCATGGTGACGAACATTAATAAATATGACACAACAGCAGTGACCGTCAGAGCCTGGAATGGCGTGCATCCTGTAGCTATCTTTACTCAAGAGGAAGCGATCAGAACTAATTAGGCTTCGAACGATTTCGCAGGATGGGTTATAACGGGAAATTCATTCTAGAAATTGTTATGACGGGTCCGTATTATCTGTCAACCCTAATATAGAAGTGAAAGGCTGACCCCTGGATCGGTATCAGGGATCGGCTTATTTTATTGGATTTAGAGAACCCAGTCTCCGGACGGTTGAGATGAGTCATTATAGCGCAGAGGTAAGTTTTCTCCAGTTCTTGCCGTAAGCTGCAATAATCGCGCTTACGATGTCCTCAACATAGATGGAATCACGTGTCTGCTCTCCGTCTCCATTCACAGTGAGCGGAAGCCCATAACCTTGACTTCCTGGCAAGCATTCAAGATGTTCAAGGCTCCATAAACGCTCTACTGCTGATTCAAGAACCAAGCGCTGGAAATCGGCCTGAGCTGCCAAATGCACCACGAGCGAGGGCTGTATTGTCGCGATCAGATCTGCGGCATACAACAAACGAATATCCAGAACATGCAGCTTCGCTTCCGGATGAACATGCTCTATTTGACCTATGCTAAGGTCGTCGATTACATGCACCTCCCAATCAAGCGTTGTACCAGGTGTGAGTCAATGAAGCCAGCTCCGCCTGTCCTCCCTTAAAACCATCATATATATGTACCGAATGTGGGGGAGAAATTATTGGCGCTAGGTATGACGGTCGGTTAAGTTTACCTGAATTTCGTATCCGCGAAAAGAGCATCCTAAGTTCTGTTCATCATAAAATTATATTGTTGGAGGATGACTACATGCGCAAAATCGTTAGCTTATCGCTCTCCGCTGCTCTAATCGCTGGGATGGTTAGTATTACTGGTTGCGGTACGACGACGAAAAATAACAATGTCCGCACGCAGAGCTTACGCCAGACCGAGCATCGTTATGATGTGAATTCCATTAAGCCCGGAAATCGGATGTTCACACGCAGTGCTGGACACGGAACGACGCACCGCGTTCATTCTCTGAAATCCAGCCCAATATTAAGCAACAAAATATCCGGACTATCCGATGTGCAGACCGCACATGTATTAGTGTCGGATCGTGATGCCTACGTCGCGGTAACTATGCACAATCGTCAAGGGGTCAACCGTAGCTCTGGAATTTCCGCCAAAGGACTTGGCGCCCCATTGACACCTTCAGGAGTTACAGGAGGAACAGGTCTGAATGGTACAAGAGGTACAGGTCTGAATGGTACAAGAGGTACAGGTCTGAATGGTACAAGAGGTACAGGTCTGGATGGTACAAGAGGTACGGGTTTGAATGGTACAAGAGGTACAGGTGCCTACGGGATGAATGGCATTTATGGAACGAATGGATTGCATGGGGTTAATACGGACGGGCTTAATGGAACTTTTAGAAATAGAACTAATGGATTTGATGGGACCTACGGTATTCGTGGAAATACCGGTATGGGTGGTACTTATGGAACGTATAATTTCATGTCCAGTGGTACCCATCATGGTATAAGGAACAATTCGTTAAGTCCATTCAGCACAAATGGTACGGGTACTGTAAGGGATCATGTTCCACAGCATGTTAAGAATGAAATTACGAATAAAATTAAGAAAACAGCGCCTCATATTAAGAATGTCTATATCTCTTCGGACCCTGATTTTGTAACTGGTGTGGGGGGATATACAACCAAATCACGTGACGGAGCAACCCTGAATGGTTATGTACGTGATTTTGAACGGATGGTGGAGCGTGTCTTTCCGGGACGTGCAGGAACCATGACAGGTCCTAGCGGGTATACGCCAAGCGGAGTGAACGGGTTATCGACCGACGGCTACCGCACTCATATGAATCGCTAATTTATTAAGTCAACGTAAAGAAGAGGCTCCCTATGATGTATAAGGAGCCTCTAACTTATTTCCTCTTATTCCTGAAATTGACGACCTTTGATCCAGATTTGCTGAAGTTCCAGATCAGTGTCTACCACCAGCAGATCGGCTTGCTTGCCGGTCTCAATGGAGCCAGTGATATGGTCCATACGAAGTAATCTAGCCGGGTTGCCACTAGCTGCTTCAGAAGCTCTCTCGATGGATAGACCGACTTCCTGTATAAGGTAACGGAAGCCGCGGATCATCGTAAGCGTACTACCGGCAAGCGTTCCTTCGCTTTCTTTCAAAGTACATACATTGTCCTTAACGACTACTGGTAGGTCGCCCAGCATGTAATCGCCATTCCCTAATCCAGCTGCAGACATTGCATCAGTAATAAGCAGCAAATTATGATCTGTCTTCACACTGGCCAGCAATTTAATGGCAGCTTTGTGCACATGAATACCGTCAGCGATAATCTCTGCACTAATTGCTGGAGTACTTAGAATCGCACCTGCTGTACCTGGTTTGCGATGATGTAGCGGAGTCATTGCATTGAACATATGAACCGAGTGGTTCAGGCCGACAGCTTGCGCAGACATAATGTCTTCATAGGTAGCGTCTGTATGACCTGCAGCAGCGGCAATTCCCTTCTTGCGCAAGAAACGGATGAGCTCATGTGAACCTTCACGCTCCGGTGCGAACGTGACTTGCTTGATCAATCCAGGATATTGTTCTTCCCATTGTTCGATCCAATCTTTATTCGGTGGGACGATATGGGCTGGGTTCTGGGCACCAGGCCATTTCGGGCTGATGAATGGTCCTTCCAAATGGACACCGCCGAGCTGAGCGTACGGCATATCATTCTCCATGTAGCTCTGCACTTCAGCCAGTACTTCATCAAGAATGTCTTTCGGCATAGTCATCGTCGTGGCCAGCATTGTAGTTGTACCTTGGCTTGCATGCAGCTTGGTGATGGCGTCTATACCGGCTTTACTCGGCTTAGAGAAATCCTCCAGCATGCCGCCGTGTACGTGGACATCAATAAATCCAGGCAGAATGTATTTACCAGCTGCATCTACGGTTTCCAATTCAGCCACATCCTGAGGGATGCCCGCGGTCGAGCCGACATAGGTGATAACTCCGTTCTCTACAGTAACAGCTCCGTCCTCGATGATGCCTTTCGGAGAAACGATTTTGCCATTCACAATTTGAAAATTATAGTTGCTCATTATACAAGACTCCCTGCTTCTTGGTCTAGAATAACTACCACATTAGGATGAGTTTGCAAGAACGAGGCGGGGCATTTCGTTGTAATCGGTCCTTTGAGCGCTTTGGCGACGATCTCTGCCTTATCTTTTCCTTTAGCCATCAACAAAATTTGCTTTGCCTTAAGGATCGAGCCGATACCCATCGTAATGGCATGTGTCGGAACGTCATCGATGGAATCGAAGAAACGTGCGTTAGCCTGGCGTGTAAGCTCATCCAAGGTTACGACATGCGTCTGGCCTTGCAGATCTTCATCAGGCTCATTGAATCCGATATGACCGTTATGACCAAGGCCAAGCAATTGCAGGTCAACCTGGCCTGCTTCGTCAAGCAGACGATTGTATTCGTCGGCAGCTTGCTGTGCATTGCTGGAATTGCCGGAAGGCACGTGAGTGTTCTCCAGCGGCATATCAATATGGTTGAACAGCTTCTCGTTCATGAAGCGTCTGTAGCTTTCCGAATGATCCTCAGGTAGCCCAATATATTCGTCCAGATTGTAGCTGCTAGCCAGCTTGAAGCTTACAACGCCTTCCTTGTACAGCTCGATCAATCTCTGGTACACGCCGACAGGCGTGCTACCTGTAGCCAAACCAAGCTTGACCCTCGGGTTGGTTTGTACCAGGCTCGCGATGATCCCTGCACCTGTCTCATTAAACTGCTGTTCATTGTTTACTTTAATAATATTTATCATTATTAATAACCTCCTTGTCGTTTCCTATAGGTTTGAACATTCTGATAAGAACTTTCCAGCTTGGGAATGAAATCTTCAAATTCTATACTTACCATACCTGTGAACAGAATATCGATGACGTGCAGCTGGGCGATGCGGGATGCCATATCGCCGCGCCGCATACCTTTCTCTAATGAAGAAGAGAATAAGGATATGTCGGCAAGAGAAGCGAGTTGATTATTACCATATTGGGTCAGTGAGACTGTGATGGCTCCGCTGTCTTTAGCGCATCTGAGCGCATCGATGGTCTCAGGAGTCTCTCCCGAATAGGAGATAGCCAGTGCGACATCATCCTCCCCTAGTGTGGAAGCAGAAGTGATCTGCATATGCGAATCAGAGAAGGCGGTGCAGTTCTTGCCAATCCGGATTAATTTCTGGTAGAAATCCTGGGCGATGATGGACGATGTTGCAACACCATACAGATCAATTCTCTTTGCTCTGCACAGTATTTGCACAGCCCGCTCAAGCTCATTCATATCGAGCAGCCTCGTCGTATCCGTAATGGAGGCCAGATGATTGGCTTCGATCGCTTTGACGATTTCCTGCAAGTCATTGCCAGCCTTCAAATCCTGATATTGATTAGCCTCCGTCTTCTGACCGAGTTCACCAGCCAACTTCATTTTGAAATCGGGAAACCCCTTGAAATGGAATGTTTTACAAAAAACGCGTTACGGTTGACGGGCTAATGCTGCAAGCGTATGCAAGTTCGGTAATACCGAGATGAATGACGGAGGAAGGGGTCTGCAAAATATATTCTCCAAGCCTGCGCTCTTGGGGAGGTAAATTGTCCAGGTTGCTGGAGAGCGCATGCAAGATTGGAGTGAGCATTGGAATCACCCTCTTTGATCATGAAAATTATTTTTGCATTTTTCATTAAATACATGAAAATTATTTCGATTCCATCATAGTTTATTTTACCGATAAAATCAAGCGATTATAGCACACCGGGCCGGAAATTATGACACTTTCCTTGTATTTTCGACGCTCCCATAATACACTTGAAGCAGGCATTACGATTCGAAGAGGGGGAGTAACATTGGATTCGAATCTTGATGAATATGTAGAGCGGCTAATGACTGCCTGGTCTAGGACTTTCAAGAAGATGCAGACCGAAATTATGCAGCACCGGGAGCTTGGATTAACAGGACCTCAGTTCCATATGCTTGCTCTGATTGCCCGAACTGATCCGTGCAATGTGAGTTATTTGGCTGACGCGCTGGAAGTTAAGCCTAGTGCGATTACTGTTATGGTTGACCGTCTCGTGCAGAGCGGATATGTTCAACGCCGTCACGATGAGCAGGACCGCAGATCGGTGCTTCTGTCGGTAACCGACAAAGGTGCCGAGGTATTCGCAGAGGCAGGGAGGAAGTCGAGAGAAGTAGTTCGAAGCTATCTTCAAGAGTTGGAGCCCCATGAGCTGGAGGTTCTGATCCAGGTTGTTGAGAAGCTGGGAACTGCTGGACATTCTGATGTACCTGTATGCAAAATGAAGTGATTTTCATGTAAATAAAGAACCGCCTTTGACTGAGTCGTCAAAGAGCGGTTTTTTATTTGTCCAAATTACGAGGCAGAGGCGGTTCCAGGTGAGTCTGTACACTTGCGACTAGTTAGCTGCCAGATAATGAAGAGCAGCGCCACCACCTGTGGAATCAGTGTCTCCCAAGTAGGATAAGCTCCAATCCAACCTGCTGAAGGAAGCCATGACCGGCTGTGGGCTGAGATCAATCCGGCAATTTGCAGAGAGTGGATGCTCTCTCCAAGGAAACGGACAACCAGATAGTAGATCAGCAAAGTGGCGCAAAGCATGAACGGCCGGATCGGTAGTTTGATGCCAAAATGGATCAAGCAGAAGCCTAGAACAACCAGAACGATCAAAGCTCCCAAAATTCCAATAATCAATTGACGCGGTTCAATAGAAGGGACCATTCCGATATAAAAAATTGCCGTCTCGGCTCCTTCGCGCAATATGGCCAGGGCGGATAGAAGAAATAAAGACCAGCGGCTGCCGCGCTGGATTGCACCGCGGGTCCGCTCAGATAAATACTGGTTCCAGGCTTTGACGTTGGATTTGCTGTGCAGCCACCAGCCGACCGTGAGCATCATAGCGACCGCGAATAGTCCAATGAAGCCTTCAATTAATTCTCTTGCACTACCTGCGATGGCTTGAGAGATGGTATAGGTCAGAATGATAGCTAGAATGGCCGAAATCAGTAGTCCAGTTCCTGCTCCAGCCCAAATGGAAGTACGCAGTGCAGTATCCTTGGAGCGGTTCACAAAGGCAAGTAGGGCGGCAAGCACTAGAAGAGCCTCAAAGCCTTCCCGAAGAAGAATAAGTGCCGCATCCCAGGCGGTATAGGTCGAACGTTCGGCAAGCGGCTGAAGATCCTGGATCATCGCATCGATAATCTGCTCCGCCTTGTTGAAATTCGGCGGATTAGAGATCAGATAGCTCTGCGCTTCTGCCATGCGATTCTCTGTTGCCGTGTACAGCTTGGCGGAAGAGACAGAGACCTCGCCTTCTACAGAAGGCCACTGCCGAATGAACTGGCTCATTTGCTCAGCTGCTTGTTCTGCATTTTTGGATGCAACGGCCTGCTTGGCTTTGTCTAGCAGCGGAAGTGTATCTACAAGAGTGTTCTTGTTTTGTGCTGCTGAAGAATCACTTAAGCTATCTAATTTACCTTGTGTATAATCCTGAAGCAGGCTATTCAGTGTTGTCAATTCTTTTACGGCCTGCTCTGTTTTAATGGGTGTCGCTTGCAACGCTATTCTGATTAAGCTCATTTGGGTCTCAATATCGCTGTATACGTTAAAGTTTCCGCCGCGGATTGGCCCTTCGAGCTTTTTCCATGTGTTCAAAATTTGCTTGTATTCTCTTTGTGCCTGCTCGACTGAACCTTGTTCCAGGGCAGATAATGTCTTTCCGGTCATCTCCAGCAGCTGACTGGCGGATTCTTTGCCGTCTGGCTTCTCTGTTTCAGCAGAGTAGGCTGAGGTATATTCGTTCACCTGCTTAGCCAGTGAAGAGAGAGCTTGCTTGGCCTCGTCCTGGTCCTGCGCCTCAATGGCATTCTTCGCCCTGATTAATTCGTCCTCAATCTGTTTAGCAAGCTCAGGTGAGGCCGAATGATCGAGTGTATTCCAAATGCTGCTGAACTCGCTCAGCTCTGCAGCAGCCGTGTCCCAATTCGGCGTCCCTGCTTCGACGAGCGCGCCGCCGACCAGCGGAAGTAGCTTATCGTAGGACGGGTTGGAAGCATTCTCTGGGGCAGCCTCAGCTGCTGACAGAGGAACAGACCATAGGGCTATGATGATCAAGATGAACGCTATAAGTATGGTGGCCAGTTTATGTTGTATGGTATTTAAGCTTTCCTGTTTGATGTGTGGGAGCTCCATTGGACTCTCTACACCTCCTTATTGAATTAGAAGAGGTAGATGAAACTCTCACTAGAAGAGTGTATCACCGATATATCCGCCCTGACGAACGCCAGGAAAACAAGCGAATACAGCACTGCCAACATGGACGATATATTCGTTCAGCTTATCGCTGGCGGCCAGCTTTTGCTGCATCGATATGAATTGTTTCTGGATATCCTTCTGATAACAGATGAAAAACAGGCCGGCGTCCAGCTGCCCTGTCTTTGCGTCGATACCGCCGGTATAGGAATAGGCCCGGCGCAACATTTTGATGCCATCCGTATGGGCGAGGCGGGAATGGGAATTAAGCGGAATAAGCGGCTTACCTGAAGAATCCTTCGCTTCTAGATCAAGCGGAGCAAATTCATCTTTGGACCCGATCGGAGCTCCGGAGTCGCGATAACGGCCGAAGGTCTGCTCTTGATCGCTTAAGGGGGAACGATCCCATATTTCGATCCGCATACGGATACGGCGTGCTACCATGTAGCTGCCGCCCTGCATCCAGTTCGCTCCGTTGTCAGCTCTGGCCCATACGATCTCATTCATAGCCTGTTTATCATGAGTATCCGGATTTCCAGTTCCGTCTTTGAAGCCCAGCAGATTGCGCGGCGTTCCCCCGCTTGGATCAGCCGTAGAACTGCGTTGGAAGCCCTCTTGCATCCAACGCATTACGGCGGTTCCACGTGCAATTCTGGCCAGGTTTCGTACAGCATGGAAGGCCACCTGCATATCATCGGCACATACCTGAACGCCGATATCGCCGCCGCACCACTCCGGCAGCAAAGCATCTCCGCGGAAAGAGGGGAGCTCATCGAATGAAGCAGGCTTCTTCGATGATAGACCATAACGGCTATCAAAGAAGGAAGGGCCGACTCCAAAGGTGATTGTAAGCTTGGAAGTCGTTAGTCCCGCTGCTTCTCCAGTATCGGAAGGGGGAAGATTCTGGCTGTTATTGGTGTTGCCTAGCATCTGACCGGAGGTCATCAGGGAGGCGGATTCTGTCCATAACTGAAATAATTTTCGCACCTCAGACAGTGAATTCGTGGTCAAATCAAAAGATGCAAAGCACAGAAAGTTCTGCGCTGGGGTGATAATTCCGGCTTGATGCTGATCGTAGAAGGGGATCTGTTCCATAGAAGCAACGCGATCGTGGTTTTTCTTAGAAGAGGGTGACAGCTTCTCTTGAGCGGCAAGTAGCCCGTAGCCACCACTGCCTCCGAGAAGCAGACCGATCCCTCCAATACCTGCATATTTCAACACTTCACGGCGGCTTATTTTCTTGGACAATAGGCCCTGTGCTGGGGATGCTGCGTCTTGGTTAGAGCGTATGTTTGATGAGTTGGGTTCCATTCCTGGTTCATGGTTACTCATCTTTTACACTCCCAGTAGAGTACCCATTTGGGATAGTGGCTCGGCTAAGGCATCGAGATTCTGGCTTAATTTGCGTACATCCTGATCCTGCAGCTGCTCATAACTAACATAGTCATTGCCTTGTTTGAACGGTGCCAATTCCTGCTCAAGGGCCGTGAAGCGTTCACTGATATTTTTGCTTAGTTCGGCATCTTTGGCTTTGAGCTGGGGCTCCAGAAGCTCATATATTTTCTTAGCGCCTTCTACATTGGCGGCGAAGTCATACAGGTCTGTATGAGAGTAACGTTCCTCTTCACCCGTAACCTTGGAGGTAGACACTTCGTTAAGCAGTTCTACGGCGCCAGTAACGAGCAAGGAAGCTTCGATATCTACGGTTTCTACTTTGGCACGAAGCAGCTTCGCATCGCTTAACAATTGATCAGCTATATCCTCTTGTCCGGCTGTTGTGTTATTCTCCCACAGAGCTTGTTCCAGCTTGTGGAAGCCGCGCCACTCTGAACTATCTACGTCGCCATCTCTGGCATCGATATTTGGATCAAGATCGCCCAGCGCTTCAGCAATTGGTTCGATTCGTTCATAATACATGCGTGCCGGAGCATAGAGAGACTTAGCAGTCTCAATATCTGCGTCTTTAATCGCAGCCGTAAATTTGGCTGTCTCAGTAACGAAGGCATCACATTGCTGGATTACATACTCGCGGTATTGATCGATCGCTTGCTTGAAGTCGTCTTCATTCGAATTCGAAGCAGCCGCCGAATTAGCTACGTTGTTGTTGGCCGCCGCTCCTTGGTTCGCATTCTTATCTCCGGTGTTGCAGCCGGATAGTAGCAGAATCGCCGATATGGCTGCTGCTGGAAGCGCATAATATATTTTCATGACCATGGACACCCCTTGATATAAGTATCGAAAGTTAACTAGTCTAATTGATAATGATTATCACTTTCGATTACATATATTAATGGGAAGGGTTTCACCCGTCAATAGGAATTTTCGCGGCAGCTTTGGACAGAGTTGAACTGCAGAATAGATACGGCCAGGAAATAAAGCGCCTATTTTATTTCCTTACGGCACCAATAATCCGATCTCTTCATAAAATGTGTTGACTGTATCCCTTAACCTTGTAAACCATAAAACCCGAGCAAGGAGGGGTGACGCATTTTGAAAAGTAGCGATCGTAACAGCAAATTTCTGTTAACTCATCGTGAACGGGAAGTTTTCGAACTCCTCGTGCAGGATAAAACGACCCGCGACATTGCCGGCCAATTATTTATCAGCGAGAAGACCGTCCGGAACCATATCTCTAATGTCATGCAAAAGCTTAATGTCAAGGGTCGCGCGCAGGCGGTTGTTGAGCTGATCAAGCTTGGGGAGCTAAAAATCTGACGGTTTTACCAAGGGCGCAGAGAACATGGACCTTCTTTTTCCTCCGATAGCGGGAAGAAAGGGGAGGTTTTTTGTTTTAATGGTCGTCTTGATTGCGTGCTTCAAAACCATCTCCAATGTAATACGTTTTTAAGCACACAATTTGCTTCTAATGCAAGGGAAACCTCCGCAATTTAAAAAAGGCTATCCATCCGTCATTTTCAAATGATCTGGAGGATAGCCTTTTTTATTGTCTCATCTCATCCCTAATATTACAGGGACTTGAGATATTCAACGATAGTCAGCAGACCTTTGTCGAAGTTTTCAAGGTTGAAATGCTCGTTCGGTGCATGCAGGTTCTCGTCAGGAAGCCCGAAGCCCATCATGACGGCTGGTGCTTCAAGTACCCGGGACAAGGTCTCTACGATCGGGATCGAGCCACCATCCTTGGTGAACAAAGCACGCGTCCCATACACCTTCTCATAAGCGTCGGCAGCCTTTTGCAGCATAGGAATTTCCGGATCGATGTTGAAGGCGTGAGCCTTCTCCATTTGCTTCACGACCAGCTTGGCGCCAGGTTGTACGCGCTGCTGCAGGTGAGCATCAATCTTATCGAGAATATCCTGCGGATCTTGATCGCCAACTAGACGGCAAGTAATCTTGGCATGAGCTTCCTTCGGAATAACGGTCTTGCTGCCTTCGCCTTGGAAACCGCCATATACACCATTCAGTTCCAAGGTTGGACGGATGCCGGTACGTTCTGCAAAGCTGTAGCCTTCTTCGCCATACAGTGTCTCCAGGCCTAGGCTTGCTGCGAGTTTATTCTCATCAAGTCCGCGCTTGGAGATCTCCTCTCTCAATTCGGCAGGCAACTCAGGCGTGCCTTTATAGAAGCCTTCCACAACTACGCGCCCTTTGTCATCATGCAGAGAAGCGAGCAAGGCCACGAGCGCATGCAGCGCATTAGGAACTCCACCGCCAAAAGTACCGGAGTGCAGATCCGTATTTGCTGTATGCACGCTAACTTCCAGGGAGCAAAGGCCGCGAAGTCCGGTGCAGATCGCTGGCTTGCCAGGCTCAAGCAGTGAAGTATCGGAGATGACAACGACGTCTGCCGCCAGTTTATCCTGATTTTTCTCTAGGAAAATAGGGAGATTCGGGCTGCCAACCTCTTCTTCACCTTCGATGCAGAATTTAATATTTACAGGAGGCTCTTTCTCCTGCTTCAGGATCGCTTCTACAGCTTTGATATGTAGGAACATTTGTCCTTTGTCGTCTGTAGCGCCGCGGGCGTATAGCTTGCCGTCACGGATCGAAGGTTCGAATGGCGGTGTATCCCACAGATTGAGTGGGTCTACAGGTTGCACGTCATAGTGCCCGTATACGAGTACAGTTGGTTTTCCTGGGGCATGCAAATATTCGCCAGTTACGATAGGATGCCCAGCCGTAGGGTTAACCTCTACATTCTCCATTCCCGCTTGACGGAGCGCGCCAGCAATCCATTCAGCCGCCTTCTGCACATCACCTTTATGGTCAGACAGTGCCGAGATGCTAGGAATTTTCAACAGTTCCGTCAGTTCATCCAGATGAGTCTGGCGGTTATTTTGGAAATAATTTTGATAATCCATTTTGTCAGTTCCTCCCGAACGTGTTTTCCTTACCATTTTACTACTTTTTGAGCCAGAACAGAAATGATAGCTCTGCCATACATATTGATTGTTCACAAAAAGCAATCAAAAAAACAATATTTTATCATTCTTTAAGGTTAAAAACGGACAAATCTGTTAAAGTCATAGAAGTGAAAGAGTTTCCAATTGAAGAAGGGAGTCACAAGCTGAATGGAAGACAAAGAGAAAGATCTTGAGCTAACAGGCAAGCAAGAGGACACGGCAGGCGAACCAGAGAATGGTCACGAGGATCCGGCCGGACAAGCTGTTCCTGATAGCGAGGAAGCAAACTTTACAACAGAGTCTAATGCTTCGGCAGAGACTACAGAGAATAATCAGACAGATATAGAAGAACAACCGCAAGCTGAGAACGAAGGTGAAGCGGCGGAAGAAAATGAAGTGAAGGAAGAGCTAGCTAGTAACAGTGATGAGGTGAAGCCTGCCGAGCATTACAGCTGGACTCCGTCCCAAGAACCTGCGAGCGGCGGGAATTCAGGATCTAAGGTCTGGCCGATCGTATCGCTGGTGCTTGCCGTATTGCTGATCATCGTGCTCATTAAGCCGCCGTTTGCCAGCAATAAGGCCGAGGCGATCGCTACCGTCAATGGAGTTGAGATTTCCAAGGATATCCTCTTTGATGAATTGGCCACTTCCGGAGGTGGGGAAGCAGCTCTCGATAACCTCATTAACCGTGAACTGGTGAACCAGGAAGCGAAGAAGGCTAACATTCAGATTACCGCTACTGATATTGATAAAGAAATTGAAACCTACAAAGAGTCCTTCGGTTCAGAAGATGCATTCAATCAAGCGCTAGCTTCTTCCGGTATGACACTGGATGAGTTCAAAGAGCGTCTTGATATGCAGCTTAAGCTGACGAAGCTGCTCGAGCCGAAAATTAATGTTACGGATGAACAAGTGAAAGAAACATTTGAGCAGTACAAGGAATCCTTCAATACGCCGGAGGAAGTCCGTCTATCCGTTATTCTTGTAGGAACAGAAGATGAGGCGAAGAGCATCATCAAGGAACTGAACGGTGGTGCAGATTTCGCTGAACTGGCGAAGAGCAAATCGCTGGATACAGTTACGAAGGATAGCGGTGGTGATACCGGATTCTTCGGTAAAGGCGAGAGTGGTGAAGAAGCGGTTGAGGAGGCTGCCTTTAAATTAGCCAAGGATGAGATTAGCGCACCGATCAAGTCGGCTGATGGATATAAGGTCATCAAGTTGACCGATCGCAAAGAAGCGCATACGGCTACCCTTGAGGAGAAGAAGGATGAGATTCGCAAGGGTCTTGTCTCCCAGCAAGTATCGCAAATGTCTTCATCATGGCTAGAAGAAGTACGCGGCAAGGCGAAAATTACAAATAAACTTGCCGACAGCGCAGATGCAGCTGACAAAGATAAGACAGCCGCGAAATAGAGTATTAGATCATCAGAGGGGGCATATTCATTATGTCCCCTCTTTTTTTGCATATCATGTGGAGGGGCTCTTATAATGGCTAGCCCTCGCTTGAGTTCTAGACAAGATCCGGTACAATGGAGGGAAAACAAAGACCAGTGTTGGAATGGAGCTGCTAGAGAGGAGAAAAGACAGAAATGGCAGAATGGTATGAACAGAGCTTCGGTGAGGATTACTTGGTCGTATATAAGCATCGCGATTTTCAGGGTGCAAAGCATGAAGTACATAAAATGATCTCTTGGCTTGGGCTACCCATCGGTGCCAAAATTCTGGACCTCTGCTGTGGAATGGGACGTCATGCCATGGCGCTTGAAGAAGCGGGATATGAAGTGATCGGCGTTGATTTATCCGAGGTTCTGCTGCGAGAAGCAAGGAGAAATGATCCCGACCAGCGGGTTACCTGGATGCATGCAGACATGCGGAATTTGCCGCTATCAGGAGGCTTTGACGCGGTCGTTAACTTGTTCACTTCGTTTGGCTATTTCGATCAAGATGCTGAGCATATTAAGGTGTTAAAGGAAGTGCGGAGAATGCTGAAGCCGGGTGGACAATTCATTATAGATTTCCTGAACCCCGAGTATACGATGGCGCATCTGGTTCCTGAATCGGAACGAACCTATGATGGCCAGCTTATTAAAGAGCGTCGCGTAATTGATGACGGATATGTCAAAAAAAGAATCGAGATTATCGATCAAACAGGTGCCGCGGACTTAAGGACAGGGCCCAGACATTATTTGGAGAGAATCAAACTCTATTCCCTGGAGGACTTTACGGCAATGTTGGAGGAAGCCGGCTTGGGGCTGAAGGAGATCTATGGTAGCTATGACGAGGATTCCTTCGATCCGCTGGTCTCGCCTAGGATGATCATGGTGGGGGATGTATCATCATGAATTCACAGATTGAAGTATGGGAAGATTACAGCCTCACTCGTATCCCTGTTCCGATGGCGCCTCCGCTGCGCTACGTCAACAGCTATGTCCTTCATGGCGAGGAGGGCGTAACGATCATTGATCCTGGACCGCATACTCAGGAGGGGGGAGCTGCATGGGAAGCTATTCGGCGAGAATTGAAGCTTGCGCCACAGGATATCTGCTCGATCGTAATAACTCATCACCACCCGGATCATTATGGGCTAGCCGGTTATTTGCAGCAGTGGAGTGGGGCTCCTGTCTACATGTCACACCGTGCGCATGAAGAGACGCAGCGGATGTGGGGGCCTGATAGCACAATGAATATGGCTCTGCCAGAATTGTATAAGGCTCATGGAATGCCATCTGAATGGATTAGGCAGCTCCCGGCGCATATGGAGAGCTTTATAACTCAGGTCAGTCCGTCTGCAGAAGTGACATATATTCATGAAGGGGACGAGCTTATCATGGGCGGGCAGGGATGGCGGGCCATCGAGAGTGCTGGACATGCGCCGGGACATCTGTCCTTCTATGATGTTCGGCGAGGCTTGATGCTGTGTGGAGATGCAGTTCTGCCGCAGATCTCTCCGAACGTAAGCCTGATGCCTGGGAGTGACCCACAGCCGTTGGAGTCATTCATAAATTCACTAAGGAAGCTGGGGAAATATGAAGTCGCTCAAGCTTTTCCGGGGCATCGCCGCCCGTTTACGCACTTTACTGAACGGACCGTCATGTTGATCAGACATCATGAGGAACGGCTTGAGACTGTACAGGCGATGCTAGCGAAGCAGCCTATGAGTGGATTTGCGGTATGCAGCGCATTGTTCGGAACTGAGCTAGGGATTCATCAGATGCGATTTGCCATGTCAGAGGCGCTTGCTCATCTGATTGAACTGGTAAGACGAGAACTAGCTGTACAGATTCCCGGTGATCGTGTGCGTGATGATTCATACGGAGCAAGTGAGACATATTTATTTGCTAAAAAATAAACGAGGCTGCTTGTGAAATCAACCGATTCCACGAGCAGCCTTTATTTCCTTATTTATGGTCCTCTTCAATGAATTCCTCGCCATTATCACGCTCTCGTTCCGCTTGTTTGCGGTGGGCAATACGACTGCTGGCGGAAGCAGCGATGGCACCGACGATATCGTCCAGGAAGGTATGGACTGGACCGAGCGATTTATCGTTCAACCGTTCCAGAACTCCCGGCTTCAGCTTATCGACGTAGCCATAATTGGTGAAGCCGATGCTGCCATAGACGTTGACGATGGAGAAGGCTAGTATCTCATCCACTCCATACAGGCCCTCATCATTGGAGATCATATCCTGGAGCTCGGGAATCAAGGCTCCCTGTTCAGCAAGAATATCCAGTTGAATACCTGTCAGCACTGCGTTCTGAACCTCTCTCTTGGTCAGCACCTGCTCAACATTATGGATACATTCCTCCATCGTTAGATTCGGATAGTATTTCTGCTGGAGGAAAAAGACCAATTCGGCAATCTCCTCCATCTTTACGCCGCGTTTATGCAGCCAAGCTTTGGTGGCGTCAGCGACTTTTTTACTGTTAAGACTATAAGGCGTTCTTGCTTTTGGTTGTTCCAAGTCTATCACCTCTACTCCTTAATAGTTCCATCACACAATTGCATGATGCAGTATGTCCAGTTCCCGGAAAAATATAGTTATTTTTCGCAGGGAGGGCTCGTATATATAGTAATACAAACCTTAGTAAATTGTTAGGGAGGAACCCAGGTTATGAAATGGAACCGCCAGATTCGAAATTCGGCCATGGTCAGCATGCTGGCCCTGCCGATCGTGTTATCAGGCTGCAGCATGTTTGGTACAGGCTCCTCATCACAGATTGACCCTCCGCCTTCAGATATTGAAGCGCAAATGATGCAAGGGGCTGGCATTGACGGTCAGACAAGCCTTACGGCAGGAGGAGCAGTATCGACGGTGTATTTGCAGAATGATCATGGTCTGCTCGCCCCGGTCTCACTGCATTTGCCGCAGGGAGAGAATGCTACGGCGAAGACGATGGCGGCGCTGGAAGCACTAGTCAGTGAGGGAACTTATGCCAAGCTGCTTCCCGCCGGCTTCAAGGGAGTGCTCCCGAAGGGCACAGAAGTGAAGGCGGTGACGCTGAAGCCGGATGAGAAGCTGGCAGTCGTTGAGTTCAGTAAAGAATTCGCCAATTACTCCGCTGCAGATGAGCGAAAAATTGCCGAGGCGCTAACATGGACCTTGATCGACAATCCCGAGATTCAGAATGTACAGGTATGGATGGATGGCGCCAAGCTGAACGAAATGCCGGTAGGTGGTATGCCGCTGGACAGACCGCTGAATCGCTCGCTCGGAATCAACTTGCAGCTCGACAATGAGATCAACTTGTCGCAATCCAGTCCGGTAACGATCTTCTTCTCCGCAGCAACACAGGAAGGGACAGCTTACTTCGTTCCGGTTACACGGTTCGTACCTTATGGTAGCGACCTTGTTGCTTCTGCTGTCGATGAACTGATCAAAGGACCGCTCAAGGGGGATGGACTTGAGAATGTAGTAACCCAAAATACATCGTTTGATGGGGTTGAACGTTCTGACAACGGGGTAGTCACCGTATCGATTGAGGATGATATGTTCGATCCTGGGGAGAAGCTGCCGGCGCAAATGATGCAGTCGCTTGTGCTCACGGTATCGGAGAATTCAGCTCAGGACAAGGTCCGGATATGGTTCAACGGGGAGAAGGAAGTATTCGGAACGGACAATCAGGACTATGGGCAACCGGTGCTGCGGCCACAGGTGATCAACGATATACCGTTATAAATGCGTGTTCAAAAAGGCCGGTTTTCAGTACCGAAGCATATCCTTCCGATGTGCGTTTTTTCAAAACGCTTCAGTTGAATGAAGGTAGGGCCTGAGGAGAGGAGAGACTTTTTGAACAACCTGTATAAGTGTTAAAAACTTGAAGCTCAGGAGGGCGCCATATAGGTCCCTCCTTTATTTTTGCAGAACAGTCTAGGATCTGATCTTGGGAAGATGGTTCTGCTTCGGATAATCGCTGGATAATTGGTTATGGTAAAGAATGGTCTGGAAGGGAGCTTTCCAAAAATGAAGTCGAAAAGATGCTTTTATGTTTATGTTTTGGTAGAATAGGGAAGCAAACAGACAGCATGAAAAATGTAGGAGGCAATTATTATGAGACCTAACGGACGTAAAGTGAATGAGCGGCGGCCAATGAAATTGACCGTAAACATAAATAAATATGCAGAAGGCTCTGTGTATATTGAGGTTGGCGATACGAAGGTAATCTGCACGGCGACTGTTGATGAGAAGGTTCCCATGTTCATGAAAGGACAGGGCAAAGGCTGGATTACAGCAGAGTATTCGATGCTGCCTCGGGCGACGCAGACCCGGAATCAGCGTGAATCGGCGCGCGGCAAGCTTAGCGGCCGGACAATGGAAATTCAGAGACTGATCGGTCGTTCACTGCGCTCGGTCGTCGATCTTCATGCCCTTGGAGAGCGCTCCGTTACGGTTGACTGCGATGTAATTCAAGCGGATGGTGGTACGCGGACCGCATCGATTACCGGTGCGTTTGTCGCGATGGCATTTGCTATTAATAAGCTTGTACAGAAGCATAATCTGACTACGTTCCCGATTAAGGACTTCTTGGCTGCTGTCAGCGTCGGGATTGTCGGAGAGAATATAGTACTGGATCTCGAATATGAAGAGGATTCCAAAGCCAAGGTCGATATGAATGTGGTTATGACTGGACAAGGTCAGTTCGTTGAAGTACAGGGAACCGGAGAAGAGAATCCATTCTCACGGCAGGAGCTTGATCGTATGTTGGAATTAGCGGAGCAAGGAATTAACGAGATGATACTGCAACAGCAAGAAGTCCTAGGGTCCATTGCCCTCAAAATTCGCGGAGATGAGACTGGAGGACAAGCATAGTGGGCTTGGACGGAAATGTAATTATTGTAGCCACCCGCAATCAGGGCAAGGTTCGTGAGTTTGCGCATGCGCTTGGATTCCTGAACAAGTCGGTGAAGAGCATGTACGACTTCCCCGATGTGCCAGAGGTCATTGAGGATGGAGAGACGTTCGCGGATAATGCGCGCAAGAAGGCCAAGGAGGTAGGCGACCGGCTTGGGCAGCCTGTGCTTGCAGATGACTCTGGCCTGTGCGTGGATCAATTGGACGGAGAACCAGGCGTCTATTCAGCCCGCTATGCCGGGGAAGCGGCTTCGGATGAAGCCAATAATGAGAAGCTGCTGAAGGCGCTGGAACGCATCCAACAGGGTGAGGATACCGATCAGCCGCTGCTCAGCACGGCGAGGTTCGTCTGCCATCTGGCCTTATACGATCCGGCTACCGATCAATTTATTGAGGCGGAAGGCTCGGTAGACGGCTGGATTACGGCGGAACGTGCAGGCTCAGGAGGCTTCGGTTATGATCCGCTGTTCTATCTGCCTGAGTACGAGAAGACGATGGCGGAATTGAGCATCGCGGAGAAGCAGGCGATCAGCCATCGCGGTGCGGCACTAAGACAACTGGCTGAGAAGTTGGAACAACGTTCACGTTAATAATATGAATTTACGATAAGGCTTGATTCGAGAGGATACCTTCTTTCGAGTCGGGCCTTTTTATATTTCTTGGGAAGGTTCTTTCTTCTGGCTGCAATAATTGTTGTGTTATTAATAAATGATATGAAGTTTGTCGCAAAAACTCGATTTAATAATTTTTTATCCCCAAATGATATAAATTTATCCCTTCCGTTCTTATCCTGGAGGTCCCATGATGTAATATAACTCATATCACTTCTCAGGTACTCTTATCTTCATCGTCTTCATGAACAAAGAGAAGGGGCAATGAATTCAAAGTAAGATTTACATAATGAGGGAGGGGCGATGGCATTAATATACCGCTTTAGGTAACCGCTTTCAAGGTGCTGGATTTTGAAAATGATGATACGAACGAGATCGCGTGCAGCAGGCAAAGACTTTATTCTTTCAAGGCTTACGTAGACAGACTCTACAATACTTCCAAGAATAACACTTTTACTTGAACAAGCACTTATTTTCGAAATTTAGTTGAATAAAGGGGTGACCGGATTGCTTTTTCGTTTTCGTAAAAAGTTTGTTAGGGCTGCTATCTTTCTTCTAGCCCTCCTCTTGGCCTTTGGGCCATTGCTTGATTCCTCGCAAGTTTATGCTACTGAGCAAGAGCCTACAGATTCACAGATTGAAATTGTCCAGCCTGAAGAGCAAGAACCTTCCGAGCCAGCTGTAGAACTTACCCAACCTGAGAATGAAGCTATTGATGCTTCCACAGTATTAAGCAGTGATTCAGATTCCGAAGTAAAGTCGGGACCAACGAATCTTGCGATAGAAGAGTTGTCCCATAACCAAGTCGTATTAAAGTGGGATTTCATCGAAGGTGAAGCTAATGATATCGATATTTGGAATGCTGATACGGGGAGCTATATCACTTGGGGAAACCTCTGGACCAGATCTATTCCCGGTCTTACACCGGAGACTACGTATAGGGTGTATATTACCTGGAATAAAGATAGGCCCTCGAAAGAGTACAAGAGCAATATTCTAGAATTTACTACACCCGCCGATATGAGTGAATACAAGGACCCTCCTTTGACTCCGCCAAGTTATTTGAAATTAACCGATCTCAATGAACAAGCTGTAACTTTGAACTGGGGTGCCAGCCCTGAGGCAACTGGCTATGATCTGTATGTGAACGGCGTTTGGAAAACGGGGACCTGGGAGAATACAGCAACTTCTGTCACCTATTCGCTTGGTAATCAGATTGAAGTAGGCACCAAGTTCACCTTCACCGTCGGGGCTCAGAAAGCGGGGGTTCTGCCGTCTGTTGACAGCAATGCGGTGACGATCACCTGGGGAACGCTGGAGTCTCCGCAGGATCTACAAGTGATCACGGCGACTCGTCAGACCGTCTCCTTGGGATGGGCGCCCGTTCCGGGAGCAACGTCTTATGATGTCTATATGGATGGCACCTTCCTAGGCAGCAGTGAGGTTAATCGCTATGTAGCGAGTGGTCTTGTGGAAGGCAAGTCTTACTCTTTTGCCGTAGTGGCCAAGAACAAGCTGTGGGAATCTCCTATGAGCGCCGCGACAACGGCCGTACCGGGCAGCGATTATACATTAGTGAGCTATTATATGGCATGGTCCGTATACGAGAGAGAGTACTATCCGGAAGATGTTGATGTATCGAGGATGACTCATATCAACTACGCTTTCGCAGATCTTTGCTGGAAGAAGTCTGGCTCTGGGGGAGTTGAATGCCAGAACGAAGATATTCCACTACAGCAGGACTATGTTTTCGACGGTGAGATTATCGTAGGTGATACTGAAGTCGATCTGGAGAACTTTGCGAAATTCCGGGCGATCCGTGATGCACATCCGAACCTGAAGTTGATGGCATCTGTCGGAGGCTGGTCCTGGTCGAAAAATTTCTCCAATATGGCTGCGGATGAAATTACCCGCCGTGCTTTTGCCAATTCTGTAGTGGAGTTCCTAAGAGAATATCAGCTGGATGGAATTGATATCGACTGGGAGTATCCGGTTGAAGGAGGGGAAGAGTCGAACTCCAGAAGGCCGGAAGACAAGCAAAATTTCACCTTGATGATGTCTGCACTGCGGGAGGCACTGGATGCGGCAGGGTCTGAGGACGGGAAGTATTATCTGCTGTCCATGGCCTCGGGACAAGGCGATAACTTTGTGATCAATGCCGATTTTGCCAATTCAGCGGCTTATCTCGATTACATCAACATTATGACATATGACTTCAGCGGCAGCTGGCAGACGATAGCGAACCATAATGCTCCGCTGTATTATGACAAGAAGCTGCCTACAGAAAACGCGCCAAGAAATAACGTAAGAGGCGGGCTGCTGGGTCACTTGAACGGCGGCGTGCCGAATTATAAGCTGGTTGTGGGTATCCCTTTTTATGGGAAGGGTTGGGAAGGTTGTCCTACAGGCGGTGAATATCAGACTTGCGCCAAGCCTTCAACCTCCTTCGGCAGCTGGGAAACGGGAATATTTGATTACTCAGATCTGGACAGCAATTACGTAAATAAGAATGGCTATGACCGTTATTGGAATGAAGCGGCCAAGGTGGCGTATCTGTACAATCCGGAGAAGCAAATTTTTATTACCTACAATGATGAAAACTCCATGCTATATACTGCCTCACTGGTAAAATCGCTTGATATCGCCGGGACGATGAACTGGGAAATTAGCGGTGACCGGGACAATAAGCTGGTTACCGTGTTGAACGAAGCCCTGCCGATTGATGGCAAGGTAAACGATCGAGAATTACCAGCACCAAAGCTGCCAACAGTCGTGTCTAAATCTTCTAAGTCTGTACAGGTGAAATGGGATGCCGTAGAAGGGGCACATGCCTATGAGATTTATGTAGATAACCAATTCACGGGCTATTCCGACACAACAAGCTATACGGTAGGAGCATTAACACCTGCTACCAATTATAATATTCATGTTCTGGCGATCGATCGGGATGGCGAGAAGTTTAATAGAGTTTCCGCAGCGTCTGAGAGTCTTAATGTGAAGACAGATACGGATTCGGGTTCACCTTCCGGACCGTCCTCTCCATCGGGCGGCGGTTCCAGCTCTGGGGGAGGATCTACACCTACACCTCAACCAGAATCCAAAGACAAGGGAACGTTACCGCTGAAGATCGTTAAGGAAGGCGAGAAAGCTATCGTCACCCTTCCCGTCGCAGATACGGTAAAATCCATTAAAAATGCACAGACGACTTCCTTCAAGCTCATCATTGAGGAAGGATTGAAGCAGGCGGAAATTACGTTGCCGCAAGAGGTGATCGCGGCACTTGCCGAACTCGATAATTCCAGTCTAACCGTTGTCTTGAACGGAATGGAATTCAGCTTCCCGGTGTCAATGTTCCCTACCGGGACTATGGTTAAGCTGACGTTAGGTGCGATTGATCCTTCGTTGGAAGGAGCATTGCAAGCACTACTAGCTGGTAAGAAAACCTATGGGCAACCTTTCGAGCTCAAGCTCGAGAAGATATCTGCTGATGGCAAGACAACTGAACCGCTCTCCTTCGGTAATATTTATGTGAGTGGCAAAGTGAGCTTCAATGCAACGGGCGTTAATACCGGACGCATAGCAGGGGTAGGCTATATTCCGGGGAAGGATCATCTGCATGCTGTACCGGCCTTGTTCGGGAAAAATGCCGATTCGATTACGGCCGAGCTGAAATTAAATGCTAACGGTATTTTCACACTGATCGATAATGGAGGTTCCGGCTTCCAGGATAATCTGGAGTGGGCGGCTCAGGATATTTCATCGGCTGTCACGAAGATGATCGCTTCTGGCGATTCCACTGACCAGTTCGGAGCGAAACGCAATATTACACGTGCCGAAGTGATCGCCATGATCGTCAGAGGGCTGGGACTTATTCCACAAGAGAACAGTACAGCGCCTTACGCTGACGTAAGTCTGGATTCCTTATATGCTGAGGAAATTGCAGTAGCGAAGCAGGCAGGCCTGGTCCAGGGGAGATCCGCAGATCGCTTTGATCCGAATGCGGCGATTACTCGTCAGGAACTGGCGGTGATGCTGGCCAATGCGATGAAATACGCTGGCAAGAGTAGCACAGCTGATACCTCTGTGCTGGCAGGATTTAAAGATAGCCAAGAGATCTCAGCCTATGCGCAGAGCTCTATGGCACTGATGGTAGAGCAGAACATTATGAAGGGAGTCTCCGCCAACTCCTTGTCACCAAGCACGAATGTGACGAAAGCACAAATGGCCGTAACAGTCATGAGAATGCTTCGGTCACTTGGCTTATCGAATTAGTTGAATCGTTCATAAAGAGGGACTGTCCGTCCGGCTAAGTTCATCATGAACTCGGTCGGGGACAGTCCCTTTTGAATTCTCGTCCTTCATTAACGGATGGAGACACGGTAATGGGATAGCCAGAAATTCACCTGTGTCAGATAGGCGAATAATTGAGGTCCGGACATCAGTTGGCCGAACCAGGGCAGATTGCTGGACGCTTCTGGCGATGCGGCGATGGTGCGAATTTTATCCGCATCAATTAGAGGAAGAATCGGCGATGCTGGATTATCGAGAATGTCGAGCAACTGTCCTTTTACTTTAGCTAAATAGTCGGGATGATGCGTCTTCGGATAGGGACTCTTTTTACGGTAGAGGACATCCTCAGGAAGAATGCCCTCAAGCGCTTTGCGTAGAATGCCTTTCTCGCGCCCGCCAACGGTCTTAATCTCCCATGGAATATTCCAGACATATTGGACGAGGCGATGATCACAGAAGGGGACTCGAACCTCGAGTCCGGCGCCCATGCTCATCCGATCCTTACGGTCCAGCAGCGTGGGCATGAAGCGGGTAATGTTGAGATATGACATCAGTCTCATGCGTGCTTGATCTTCATTTTCCCCGTTTAAATGAGGGACTTCCGCCACGGCTTGGCTGTATCTATCCGCTACATACTGCTCGGGGCGAATCCAGTCTCTAATTTCAGGGGACAACAGGCTTGAACGAAGATCGGTGGCTACTGACCAGGGGAAGGTACCAGACTCTAGCAATTCCTTACGATGGAACCAAGGGTATCCGCCGAACACCTCGTCGGCAGCTTCGCCGGAAATCGCGACGGTCGCTCCTTTTTTGATCTCCTTGCAGAATAACAGCAACGAGGCATCGACGTCGGCCATGCCAGGCAGATCGCGGGCCAGAGTAGAATCCCTCAGAGCATCAACCAGCTCTGGAGTATCAAAGGTAATCCAATGATGCTCGGTTCCAAGCTCTTCTACCATTCGCTTAATCCAGGGGGCGTCCGCTCCAGGCTGGAAGCTGTGAGCCTTGAAATATTGGTCATTCCCTTCGTAATCCACCGAGTACGTATGCATCTGTCCTTGGCTTCTACGGTAGTAATCGACGGCCAACGCAGTCAGGGCGCTGGAGTCGAGTCCCCCGGACAGAAGAGTGCAAACCGGGACATCAGAGATGAGCTGTCGATCCATCGTGTCCTGCAGCAGCATGCGGACATGGGCCGCTGTGTCCTCTATGCTGTGCTCATGAGCCTGTGCTTCAAGCTTCCAATACGAGAAGCGACGCAGTCCCAAGCGGTTGAAGATCATAACCTGTCCAGGCAGCATTTCCTTGATGTTGCGGTAAACCCCGTGTCCAGGCGTTCGGGCCGGTCCGATAACGAATATTTCCGCTAACCCTTCAGGGCCGACCGAAGCCTCTACTTTCGGGTGTTGGAGCAAGGATTTTGGTTCGGACCCGAACACCAGAGTATCCCCTGCTTCGCTATAGAAGAGAGGTTTCACACCCAGTCGATCCCGGGCAAATAATATATGCTCGTGAACACTATCCCATATGGCAAAAGCAAATATTCCGTTAAGGCGCTCTACAGCATCAGGTCCCCATTCGATGTATGCCTGGAGCAGAACTTCGGTGTCGCAGTTGGTTCTGAAATAGCGTCCTCGTTGTCGTAATTCTTCTTTAAGCTCAGGAGCGTTGTAAATCTCTCCGTTATATACAATGGTATAGACTGCTTGTTCCTCTTGAATGGTCATCGGCTGAGCCCCGTTCTCCGGGTCCATGACACTTAGGCGGCGATGACCGAAGGCGCAGGGACCGGAAATCCATGTGCCTTGTGCATCGGGGCCCCTTGCCTCAAGGCAGGAGGTCATGGATAGAACCAGATCCAGCTCTTCGCTCAGATCCCGGTTCCATTCGATAAAGCCGGTAATTCCGCACATATGTGGTTCCTCCTCTCTATGATGCCTTCCGTTCCCGTTCGTCAAACCGGGCGAAAAGTAATAACACATTATGCCGGAAGGAGGCATAAAATGTCTGTCCCTTACGGAAAACTATGACTAAAATAGATGACCAGGCTTGAAGGGAGCGGAATAAATGGAGAAAAAAACGTATTATGTGTCTGTGCATGGACGTTCGGTACTTGATGATCCGCAGGCGACCTCTTATGAATGGGTGGTCCGTGCGACACCGGAGGAGGTTGATGCGATCAGTCATATGCTGGAGTTGCTCGGTGAGAAGGAAGATAGTACCTTCCTCGCTTATACCTATCCATGGCCAGACAGCCCAGAGGATACGGTCAATAGCAGCTATCAGAGCGTGCTGGACGACTTATACCGCGAGATTTACCGACTTGGTACGGAGGAGACTAGGCAGCTACTGAGTCGTATAGGATATGAGAACTAAGGAGCCGAGAGGATCAGTGTGAAATGTATTATATAAAAGATGCGAAGGTTACCCGGCTAACAGAAGTAGATGGAGTTGTATGTGCGGAAATCGCAGTAAGTCCAGGTGCGGTGGATGATCCCGAACTGCTGGTGTATGTGTCTCGTTCTGCTGAGAATGGCAGTGAGGAACAGTATAAGATCATCAGAATGATACGGAGTGATGCGAGGATGGAGACTGATTGGTTCAATAATGATCTGCATCAAGCATATGGCGTCATTACTGAGGAGCAGTTCGGGGATGAGGGGTGGCCCGAGCCTGCGGTACAGCGGGAGCAGTTCAAACAGCTATTACTTGGATATTTAGGGATCACCGAAAGCTTGAGTGAGAAGTTCACTTCCCACTCCGCATCCCATAAAATGTAATTAATCGTAAAATAAAACCTCTTGAAAAATAAGCCAGATGCGATATAATAAATATCGCATTCTTTTTTGTCCCAGTAGCTCAGCAGGATAGAGCAACGGCCTTCTAAGCCGTCGGTCAGGGGTTCGAATCCCTTCTGGGACGTAATGTAAAGAGCTCTCCATTGTGGAGAGCTTTTTTTGCGTCCTTTGGGATGAGAACCCCTTTGGGGGTTCGTCGAAGTGAGCCTAACTGCATCAGCAAGTGGGGGCGAGCGAAGTCTCGCGCCGGAGCGCGAGTACCCTGATGGGACGGAATTAGAGGTTTTACGTCCTTTGGGATGAGAACCCCTTGGGGGGTTCGTCGAAGTGAGCCTAACTGCATCAGCAAGTGGGGGCGAGCGAAGTCTCGCGCCGGAGCGCGAGTACCCTGATGGGACAACCCCATGTTTTGCCGGATCACTCGGACATTATTGACCGTTAGCGTTGATCCATTGGTACGCTGCCCTTGTAACGGACAATTATGTCCATCACAAGGGAGAGATGTCGTGGAAAACCGCATTTTTTTCTTCTAATGGTCAAAAGTGTCCGTTAGAAGAGCCCAGTTGATTATTTTTTGCTCAAACGGTCATTTTTGACCGTTTGATAAGGACGATCACGCTAGTTCCAGGATTCCTGCGTCCTGTGTCAGATGAGAATCCTGACCGTTTTGTCTCGAACACTTCGCGAGCTAAACTGGCTTTGGTGGCTCAATAATATGGATATATCCTATATTTTTAATTTCCGCATTCCCATATGTTTGCCCATACTGGGGCATGCCCCTATTGCATCCCACGGGATGAGAGCCCCGTTCAACCTCATCGTGCGCACTTCTCCCTTTGCGCTAGGTGCGGGGTCCGGGCACGCTTGGATGGCTGTCGACCATATATGTTTTCCAATGAACAACTGTTTGCCCCTTCGTTATCCTTCACCTTTATGGAGTGTTTTTGTCTGAATTAGAGAAGGTTGATAGGTGAATAGGTGTTTACAAAGCAGGGGTACACAACTATAATTGAAGAAAATAACCTTTATTTATTTTGCAAAAGGAGATTATATCCTAAAATTAATGAAGCATTGGGATCCAAGATAAAGAAAAAATCGATTAAGGAGAGTTGTACTATGCTGCATTCCATCATTCAATCTCTTAAGGGAGGGCTTATTGTGTCTTGTCAGGCCCTTGAGGGTGAACCTTTTTACGGTAGCGACTATATGGCACGCTTTGCTATAGCGGCTGAAATGGGCAACGCGGTAGGAATTAGAGCAAATACGCCACAGGATATCAGGGCCATCAAGAAGGTGAGTCATTTACCTTTGATCGGCTTATGGAAGCAAGAATATAGCGGTTTTGACGTTTACATAACCCCTACGCTGCAAGAGATCGAAGGTGTAATCGCGGCCGGAGCAGATATTGTAGCCATGGATGCAACCTTGCGTACCAGACCAGGAGGTGTGAATCTAGCGGATATCGTGAATAAGATCAGGGAGAAGCATCAGGTTTTATTAATGGCAGATGTATCCACCGTTGTGGAAGGAGAAGAGGCAGAAAAATTAGGGTTCGATCTCATCTCTACCACTTTGTCTGGTTATACGGACTATAGCCCGCAGAGTGAAGAACCGGATATTCAATTAGTTGCAGAACTCAGCCGGAAAGTCAGTATTCCTGTGTTAGCTGAGGGAAAGATTTATACTCCTGAGCAGGCATCACAGTGTATCCAAGCAGGAGCTTATGCCGTTGTCATTGGTGGGGCTATTACTAGGCCACAATTAATTACAAAGAAATTTACCGAGGCTTTACGATAATAATAGTTTTTATATCTAACTCATAGGTATATTATGCGCGGAGAGATTGATACCAATCAAGAATGCATGATGAATCGATAGAGATGGAGGTCTGAATGGATGCGGCATTCTGAAGAAGTGGCCATCGGTTTGGATATTGGCGGTACAAACATTAAATCAGGAATTGTAAATGCCAAGGGAGAGGTTGTCCATCACTTAAACCTTCCGACGAAGGCTCATGAAGGTGGGGAGGCATTATTAGGCCGAATTGCTGGAATTACGAAAGAAATGGAGCTTTATTCGGACAGTAAAGGTTGGAAGGTAGCGGGGGTTGGCATTGGAACGGCGGGACAAGTTAATAGCCGTACAGGGATTGTTATGGGGGCAACAGCCAATTTACCGGGGTGGTCCGGAATGGAGCTTGGTGAACGGCTGCAATCCCAAACAGGCTTGTCTGTACTGGTTGATAATGATGCGAATGCGATGGCTTTCGGGGAAGCATGGGTAGGATCAGGAAGACGCTGGAAGGATTTCATTTGTGTTACCTTGGGTACAGGAATAGGAGGCTGTCTGATTATCGATCACCGGCCATATCCGGGGCGCGACGGGTTTGCTGGAGAGATAGGACATCATGTTATTAACTTTGATGGCTATCCATGTAATTGTGGAAGAACAGGCTGCTGGGAGCAGTATGCTTCTGCGACAGGCTTGATGAGCTTGGTGAAGGAAGCTGGATTAGCATTGGCGGAAGTCCATAAGCCGGAAATGGTATTCGCCTTCGCGCAGAGCGGGAACGAAGCGGCCATTCACGTACTGGAGCAGTATACGCGGTATATAGCGACAGGGTTGGCGAATATGGTCCATATCTTTAATCCGGAAGGAATCGTCATTGGAGGGGCCATTACCAGGCAAGGAGACTTCCTGCTGAATCCCGTCCGTGATCAGTTATCGCAGCAATTGCTCCCCGTTTTTAGGGAGAGAGCAGAGGAGATTGAAGTTGTAGCGGCATCTTTGGGGGATAATGGTGGAGTCGTTGGAGCTGTAGCAGGCTATTTTATTTAAAATCATATAAAAAAACAAAAAGCTCTCCAATGACGGAGAGCTTCTTCTATACCTGACGTTAGGCATTGATACCGCGCTGATGCACCTGTCCTTTGGAAGAACGGCTGCGGTATAGGCTTGGAAGACGGAATAATACCAAGATGTAGAATTCAACAAGGGCGATACCTGCGAACGCATCGACAATGACATGCTGCTTGATAAGTAATGTTGAAGCGATAATGATCAAGGACATGCTGCTGATGAGAAGCGTATTTACACGGTTGCGGGCCGGACTGGTCCAGATCAAGCGCATCACCATATAGCTGGAGAAACAGTGAATGCTTGGGAAGCAGTTGAACGGCAGGTCGCGATTATATATATATTTTACAATTAGACTGAACGGGTCATTTCCGGTTACTGTTGGCCGAGGTACCGTAGTCTGAAACATTAAGTAGATAACGTAACAAGATAAGGCCGAGACCGTGTACAGCAGTAAGGATCGGTAATATGACTTGCGGTCTTTGAAGAAGAAATAAACAATACATACATAAATAAAAAATATCCAGATTCCATACGGAAGCGCGAAATACTTAATGAATGGCGTCGCCTGATCGAATGAGGTGCCAAGATAGTAGACCTGCGCCTTCGGGCGATTTACAAGTTTGTACAGAGCGCCGAGCACTGGAAAAATCAGCATGAGCAACAAGGGAAGCCAGCCTCTCCATTTCTCTGGGAGCCGCTCAATCAACTTATTCACATCATCAAAGCCTTTCTATAGGATAGTATGATTAGAAAGCATGCTATCTATTGTACATCGGTCCGTTATTTACTTCAACCTTTTCATAAGGGGATATTTGTAAAAATAACTAAAAGACCTCTGGACAATTCCAGAGGCCGAATCTTGTATAAGTATGGAGCGGGTGAAGGGAATCGAACCCTCGCCTCAAGCTTGGGAAGCTGGCATTCTACCATTGAACTACACCCGCATTAAGCATTATTTATTATAATCCTATGCAGCGGGAAGATCAAGGGGGAAGGTCATTGCTGAAGTAACAGCTCGATATCAGGTCGGATCGCTTCCGGCTCGGTACGAGCGCTGTACTGCTTCATTATATCGCCGCTACGGTCGATCAAGAATTTTACGAAATTCCATTCGATGTCTCCGGTGCGGTAAGGCTCGGGCGTATACTCCACAAGGTATTGATAGAGCGGGTGTGCATGCTCGCCTTTCACATCAATCTTGCTGAATAGTGGGAAGGTAACCTGATAATTGGTCTCACAGAAGGATTTGATTTCTGCCTCTGTACCAGGTTCTTGTCCAGCAAATTGATTGCAGGGGAATCCTAGAACGACAAAGCCACTTTCAGCGTATTCTGTGTATAGTTCCTGCAGACCCCGGTAATGGGGAGTCAGGCCGCAGCCGCTTGCCGTATTGACGATTAGCAGCACCTTTCCCCGATAAGGTTCCAGGGTTGTGACTTCGCCGGAAATGGTTCGTACCTCATAATCGTATATGCTCATGATCGCGCCTCCTATATTTTCATCCTACTGTCAGTTTAACCAATACAGCATTGAATGCCAAATTATACATATAGGAGGCGGACAGGTTAGGAGGAGCAACTGGCTGTGATCATGACGAAGCCGATCAGAGACAGCAGAATGCCCCCAACGCGCTGAGTCACAAGGGCAGCTTGGCTGGGAGCAGTGTCTTTATACCTCCATCCGTATGACATGTACCAGGCCGAGCTCGGAAAGAGAGTGGACACGGCCCCCAGAGCGATACATAGGACTGCAATTATCCAATTCATTTCTTCTCCACCTTTGCGGTGTTGTAAATAGGCGCTATTGTTACATCATATTCACCGTACCTCAGATGTTCGCTTCCAGAAGTGATTATTTCAGATAAGGATGAAGGTATCCGTGTAAAATGCTCCGTGTAAATGCATCCAACCAACCATTTGTCTTGAATAAGCCTGAGAAATCATAGAGAATAGTGAGAGATGTAGATGTAACTTAATGAGGGAGTGGAATAGTGGAACATATATCGATTCTGGTTGCCGATGACGAAGTGGAGATCGCTGATCTGATCTCGATCCATCTGGAGAAGGAAGGTTACCATGTCATCACAGCCTATAACGGACTGGAAGCGATGCAGGTCATTCTGTCGCAGCCGGTCGATCTGCTCATATTGGATATTATGATGCCGAAAATGGACGGCTATGAAGTAACGCGTCAGGTACGCGAACAATATAACATGCCGATTATCTTTCTAAGTGCGAAAACATCCGATTTCGATAAGGTGCATGGTCTTGTGATTGGAGCCGATGATTATATGACGAAGCCGTTCACACCAATCGAGTTGGTGGCCCGTGTTAACGCACAGCTGCGCAGATACACGAAGCTAAACCAGCCCAGGATAGAGCAATCTGCGGCGCTTGAATTCGGTGGGCTAGTGATCTCTGTCGACCGCCGGACTATAACTTTATATGGTGAGGATATCGTCGTGACGCCGAAGGAATTTGATATTTTGTATTTACTGGCCCGCCACCCGAAGAAGGTATTCAGTGTTGAAAATATTTTTGAACAGGTATGGGGCGAGGCCTATTTTGAGGGGAGTAATACAGTCATGGTTCATATCCGTACCCTGCGTAAAAAGCTGGGGGAGGATAAACAAAAAGACAAGTGGATCAAAACGGTGTGGGGGGTAGGGTATTCGTTCAATGGCTAGAGTCAAACGTAGTTTCCGTTCAAAGATGCTGATGTTGTTTGCAGCAAGCATGGGGATGTCTGGAGCTATCACTTATACCGTTTATAAGATTCTGCAAATTTATTACCGCAATAACGTACGGCTTGAGGATTCCATGGCATATTATCGTAAATTGATCCGGAGCATCGGTGATGTGAACTTTTTCCTGATCCTATTTATACCGCTTTCCATCCTGTTTTTTTATCTACTCTCAAGGCCATATTCGATCTACTTCAGACAAATTTCCGAGGGGATCAATCATCTTGCCCGTGGCGATTTCAAACAGAGGGTCCAGATTCCGTCCCATGATGAATTCGGAGCTATTGCGGAGGACATTAATTTGGCCAGTGAGCAGCTAAGACAAGCCGTTGAGAGAGGAGATTTCACAGAGAGCAGTAAGGATCAATTGGTCGTCAATTTGGCGCATGATTTGCGTACGCCGCTCACATCGGTTCTGGGTTATCTCGATTTAATCTTGAAGGAAGAGCAGTTAACAAAAGAGCAGGTCAGGCATTACTTAACGATTGCTTTTACCAAATCCCAACGTCTGGAGAAGTTGATTGACGAGCTGTTTGAAATCACGCGGATGAACTATGGGGTGCTGAAGCTCAAGAAGACGCCTATCAATATTAATGAACTGCTGATTCAGCTGAGCGAGGAATTGTATCCCGTCTTTGAGAAGAATGATTTAACGGTTCGCCTAGATATGGCTACACAGCTTGCTATGATCGGTGATGGAGATTTATTGGCTCGCGTATTTGAGAATCTCCTGACCAATGCGAGCCGGTACGGAACGGACGGTCAATTCGTAGATATTAACGGCTTCATGGAGGACGGAGATACGATCGTTGTACAAATTGTTAATTACGGTGAGAGTATCCCCGCTGATGATATGCCACATCTTTTTGACATGTTCTTTAATGGGGATAAAGCACGATCGCATCAGGAGGACAGTAAAGGACTTGGTCTGTTTATCGCCAAAAATATCGTAGAACAGCATCAGGGAACGATTACTGCGGAAAGCAGCTTGACTAGAACCGTGTTTGAGGTGCGCTTGCCGCAAGAGAGCAAAGCTACTGAATAATGCGGATAATTTAAGAAATATTTAAAGAATACCCTAATCTTTATTTTATAAGTTTCCTCTATTCTTAATAGGCAAGCAGATTTCAAGGAGGAAGCTAGAGAATGAAGAAGAGGGTATTTGTCGTACTGTTCATGCTGGGGTTATGCTATCTACTCATTAAAATAGAGCCGGTCTTGAAAGATAATGTGAAGATCCAAAGTCTTAGGCAGACTTATAATTCTAATTCGTCTCCACGTCTGGTGTCTCAGACCACGAGTAAAATGCAAGTTGAAAGAAGCCAAATATACCAAGGAAATCTGCTTCTGGTTAATAGACAATTCGCAGTACGACAGGAGAGTGTCAGAACAGATATTGTTAATTTATTCGATTACCCTAACCTGATGGAGGGCTATGGGGTGTATGATCGTAACATTCGTCTGTCCGAAGAAGTGGCGCAGAGGTTCATGGATATGGTTGCGGCAGCATCTAAGGATGGAGTTAACCATTTTCTGATCAGCAGCGGCTATCGGGATTTCGAGCAGCAGGACGTATTATATGAAGAGATGGGCTCGGAGTATGCTCTGCCGGCAGGGAATAGTGAGCATAATCTAGGATTATCACTTGATGTTGGATCGACTAAATCGAAGATGTCCGAGGCTCCCGAGGGGCGATGGATTGAGAAGAACGCTTGGAAATATGGATTCATTCTGCGCTATCCGAAGGATAAGATCGATATCACCGGTATCGCATACGAGCCGTGGCATATCCGGTATGTTGGCCTACCTCATAGCGCTGTTATGCATGAGAAGAACTTCGTGCTTGAAGAGTATATCAGCTTCTTACAGGAGGAAGGAAGGATATCTGCCGAGGTCGCGGGGAAGAAGTATACGGTAACCTACTATCCGAAGTCTCATAACAAGACGGTTGAACTTCCAGGGAGTAAGGAGTATGAGCTCTCTGGCGATAATGAAGGCGGGCTTATTATGACGGTGCAAGAGTGATGGCTGCAAATTGAAATAATTTAATAGAAGTAATTAAAAAATAAGCATTCCCCATCATTTCCACACATTTTCTGGGTAAAGTAACATTTAACAGGATATTCAAAGTGGAGGGTTGGAAGGATGAAAAATAAATTGAAAATCTGGTTGGCGATTGGAGCGATCAGCATCGTGGCTGTGGGTTGTGCCAAGTCCGAGGCTACGGAAACCGCCAGCAAGCCTGCGGACAGCCCGTCAAGTCCGTTAACTCTAACTAGAGAAACGCCAGTTGTCGATGGTAAGGAATACACGATTACAGCAAAAGCCAGCAATCTGCAGGTGTCCGCAGGTAAGACTCTGCCGGTATGGACATTCAACAATTCTGTACCAGGTCCACAAATTCGTGTGAAGGTCGGTGACACCGTCAAGATTAAATTGCAGAATGAACTCGAGGAACCCGTCTCTATTCATTGGCACGGTTATCCTGTACCGAATTTGATGGATGGAATTCCTGGGGTTACACAAGATGCAGTCGTACCCGGCAAAGCCTTTACCTATGAATTCAAGGCAACGATCCCAGGTACGTATTGGTACCACTCCCATCAGGATAGCGTTAATCAATTGGATAAGGGACTCTATGGATCGTTAATTGTGGAGGGTCCGGATGAGAATTACGACCGTGACTATACACTAGTACTGGATGAGTGGATGAGCGCTGACAGCATGAATATGGGGAGCCATGCTAACAACGCGAAGAACGGCGGGATGGAAGGCATGGATCATGGAAGCATGGATATGAGTGATATGGAAGGAATGGATCACAGTCAAATGGATATGGGGGACATGAGTGGAATGGGACATGACATGAGCATGTACGACCTCTATACCATCAACGGCAAGACAGGTGACGCGATCGATAAACTGACAGTCAAACAGGGCGAGAAGGTTCGAATCCGCTTGATTAATGCCGGTTATCTGACACATACGATGCACCTGCATGGCCATGAATTCAAGATCGTCTCCTCTGATGGACAACCTGTGAACAGCCCAGCTGTGATTACCGATCAAGGGATTGCTGTTGCTCCGGGTGAGAGATATGATCTTGAGTTTACAGCGAACAATCCGGGGAACTGGCTGTTGGAGGAGCATGGAAATGAAGCTCGGGTACAGAATATGAGAGCAGTCATCGCTTATGAGGGCGCGGAGAATAAGCAGACAGACGCATCTAATGCTCCTGAGGAATTGCCTCAATTCGATCTGCTTAAGTACGGCAAACAGGCAGAGACACGCTTCTCTCTTGATCAATCCTTCGATCAGGAAGTTCTGCTGAACTTGAACACGGCGATGAAGGGTGGCGAGATGGTCTATACCATTAATGGCAAAGTATTTCCAGATACCGATCCGATCCAGGTTGATAAAGGAGAGAAGGTCAAAGTCACTTTTATCAACCATTCCTCGAAAGATGATCATCCGATGCATCTACATGGCCACTTCTTCCAAGTGCTCGGCAAAAATGGACAACCGCTTGAAGGAGCGCCTGTGATCAAGGATACCCTTAATGTGAAGCCGGGCGAGAAATATGTAGTTGCCTTCGAGGCAGATAACCCAGGGGACTGGATGTTCCACTGCCATGATCTGCATCATGCTTCGGCGGGGATGGTCACCGATGTGAAATATAACGGTTATCAGAGTGGATACACGCCTGATCCGAATGTAGATAACATACCGGAATAACGTAATATAATGGTGAATGGATCTCAAAATGCATACCGTAATATGGAATGCCGCTTGCACTTGAAGTGCGAGCGTTTTTTTTGCCCTTGTCGGATGTAATAATTCCTCTCTACAGGTTGAGGGGCGTTTCTTAAACGTGCTTTAATAGGATTAAGAAGAATATGAGACGAACTTCTATATCAGAGTTAGGGAGGAGGAGATATATGACCGCGCTTGAATTTGAACCTCGGGATTATTCCGTCAGCTTTCAGGGGGAGAACATTCATCTGCTTGCAAAAGAGTACGCGCTGTTGCAGTTTCTGTACCAGAATCGCGGTCAGGTCTTCAGCCGGGAGCAGTTGCTCGATCAGGTGTGGCCGATGGAATATCCGGGGGAACGTACCGTGGATGATCATGTATACCGGCTCCGTAAAAAACTGAAGGCATGGAGTGGGAAGGTGCATCTCCACACGGTTCGAGGGCTTGGATACAGCCTTACGCTTGAAGAATCGTCAGGACTTGCGATACCTTCCTTGACGGATAGCGGGGTTAAGCAGCAGATTGGAGAATTACTCGACACTTACCTGCGGCTGGGGCAGAGCCAATCGATGCAGGCCCTTGTCAATCAGCAAGAAATGCTTGGCGTGAGTATCGACTCCATGCATCAAATGTTCCTGAAGTTTGTACGCGCGGATCTGGATTGGTTCCTGGAGAGTGATGAGGAAGAGTATGGAAAACTATATTGGCTGCTGAATTTTTATTGTGCTTTTTACATCGAACCGGAGAAATGCCTGGATTATTATGAACGGACCATTGAACTGGAGATATTGCCGTTTAAGATGCATCGGGAGCTGAAAATATTAAATATTCTTGGTCTATATGCCAAAAACAGACGGGTTGAAGAGGATCTGCTGCGTGTGCAGGAAGCGTATCGCGCTGTGGAAGAAGAAAATGGCGACTTGGATATTTTCAAAATTCATATTGCAACATCGGAGATGCAGATTCATCTGCTCGCAGGCCATATTGCCGAGGCAGAATGTTGTTCTATACATATTGAAGAGATGTTGGTCCAGACCCCCTATTTGCGGGAAATCGGCGCTTACTACAGTATAAAGGGCAGATTGCTACTTCTTCAGGATCAGCGCCAAGAGGCCTTATCAGCCTTGGAGTATGGTCTGAAGGCGGCTGAGACAGCGCATAATATACCGTTACTCATCGGGTTGGTCGTAGGCATGCTTCATTTTTTACAGACGACATATACGGATCCAAAACTGCTCAAGATGTTCCAAGCCCGGTATGATGAATTGGAAAGAATCTATAAACTTGCAGCATATAAGCGACCTATCGAACAGAGGATCGAACGGATTTTGGGTCCTGTCTGATATTCCTCTGATATTTCTCCGTTAGAGTGGATTTAATTCTTATTAACGGAGGAATATACATGTCTACATCTGTCTCTATCTCAACGGGGCCCCAGACCTCTGTCTGGCGTAATCGGATTTTTACGAAAATGTATTCGGCTTATGCCATTTCATCCTTTGGCGATTGGTTCGATGCCTTTGCCATTGAGATTCTGGTAGCATTTCGTTGGCGTGCTGATCCACTCATGATCGCCTTGATCCCGGTCATGATCGCTCTGCCCGGGATTCTATTCGGTTCATTTGCCGGTGTTATAGCTGACCGGTGGAAGAAAGTCAATCTAATGATGCTGGCCGATGCAGCCGAGACACTACTCACCATAGCGTTACTATTCGCCCCCGGTATGTACTGGTTGTTACCTTTGCTTGCGCTTCGGGCTACCATGGGTGTATTCCGTGTTCCTGCGCATCAGGCGTTAACACGCCAGGTTGTCAGAGAGGATCAATTGCTCAAGGCGACTTCATACAATGGGCTTGTTAATCAGTTCTCCAAAATTGTCGGCCCTCTTCTTGGAGCGGTAGCTTTGACGATGATCTCTCCGCAATTATGTATTCTGGTGAATGCTGTAACGCGCTTAATCTCTTGCCTCCTACTGTTTACACTGCGGCATATCGATCAGAATGAGCAGGCTGGGAAGCACGAGGAAGCTGAAGAAACAGAGGGGGATAAGCTCGGATTCATTCCGTTATGGAAGCAGGGCTGGGCAGCGCTCGTCAAGAGCCGTGCTTTATATAGTAGTTTTATCGTTAATATGCTCGTAATGCTGATCATTCTGATGGTTGATTTTCAATTTCCGACATTGTATCGGGAGATTGCTCCCCATAACGAATCCTTGATGGGGTGGATGCTGGCGGCTACCGGAGTCGGAGCATTTATTACCATTCTGCTGCTGAACCGGCTTGGTAAAGCGAGTTACGGGATTGGCATCGGAGGAGGGGCCGTACTTATTGGGGGTGCCTTTGGAAGTATGGGACTGCTGACGGCAGGCTCGCATGAGATATGGAGTATCATCCTGGGCCTTCTGATAGGTATCGGTAACGGGCTTAGTATTGTAACTTATAATTATCTGCTGCAGAAAGAAACACCTGAGGGCATGACAGGCCGGATTTTTGGTATTCAAAATATGTCCACCAGCACATTGATGATCGGTGCGCCCTTAATCGGGGGGATATTGATTCGTAGCATAGGAGTCAGCAGTGTGTTTTTCTGGTTAGGGTTGGTCGTCCTCATCATCGGCATTATTAGTCTGGCTATGCAGCGGATTTTGTGGCCCGTAGAGCTTCAGTCCTTACAGCGGCAGGAGATCAGAGAGGTATCCGGTTAAAGCTTGCTACAAATGGGGGCGATCCACCAATTACTAACGAAACTACAGATCGTTATTCCCTAAAAAACAGGGGTACCATTTAAATCTAACGAAACTACAGAACGTTATTTGAGCGAAATAGAGTTTCTAAGCCTCGGATTTACCTAAATAACGATACCCAGTTTCGTTATAATTTTCAGCGGATCAATTTAAGGGAAATAGCGATATGGGGTTTCGTTAGAGAAATATTAGTCTAGTTAAATGATTCTCACCTCTGCGCTGCAGGGCCAATCGGTCTCTGCGGCTTTTTCTTTGAACTGGTGATCTGCAGGGGATTAGAAACACCTTAAAAAATCACCAGACTACAGCATATGACGCCATGCAGCGTCGGCCTTCTCGGCAGTACTATTAAGAAAAGCTAGGAAGGAGGCAAAGAAGACTAGTGATGCATAACAAAGTGGACACGGCAGCGCGGCTACCCGCTGGCATGGCGCCTAGGCCAGGCAAGGATGGCAACATATGGCGCATGATATGGAAGTATAAGGCGCTTTATCTGATTTCCATCCCCAGCATCCTTTATTTTCTGATCTTTAAATATATTCCGCTGGGCGGCTCGATCATTGCATTCCAGGAATATAACATTTTCAAAGGCTTCGGCGGCAGCGAGTGGGTGGGGTTCGCTCATTTTGCTGAAATGTTCAGGCATTATGATTTTCTGCGGATTTTGAAAAATACGGTGCTGATCGGGCTGTACGATCTAGTTTTTGCTTTTCCCGCACCGATTATTTTAGCGCTCCTACTTAATGAACTGCGGCTGGTGATGTTCAAACGGGTTGTACAAACCGTGGTATATATGCCGCATTTTCTCTCCTGGGTGGTCATTGCCGGTATGTCAGTAGCGATTTTATCGCCAACGACGGGGATTTTAAATCAGCTGTTAGGCTGGTTTGGCTTCGACCCTCTATATTTTCTCGGGGATAATGCTTATATCCGTGGTGTACTTATCGGATCCGGAGTTTGGCGCGACACCGGTTATGGCACCATTCTATATTTAGCAGCTTTGGCGGGTATCAATCCGGAACTGTATGAAGCGGCGCAAATCGATGGGGCTAACCGCTGGAAGCAGACGCTAAGAATCACCCTGCCGGCACTGCTGCCGACGATCATGATTCTATTTTTGCTTCATATCGGGAAATTCCTCGATTTCGGTTTTGAACGGGTGTGGGTGTTCCTGAATGCGCTGAATACCGAAAATGGTGAAATTCTAGATACTTATATTTACAGGGCGGGGCTTCTGTCGCAGCAGTATAGCTATACGACAGCGGTTGGAATATTCAAGTCGCTTGTTGGTCTGGCTCTGGTAATGACCGGGAATTTCTTCAGCCGGAAAACGACGGGCGAGAGCCTGTACTGATGGGGAGGGAGAACAGAGTGTATCCGAAATCATCGACAAGCTATAAAGTATTCAATATGTTGAATATCCTGTTCTTGACTCTGATCGGGCTGATGATGTTTCTGCCGTTCCTGAATGTCATCGCACAGTCGTTCAGCTCATCTAGCGCCATTACCGAAGGGAAGGTAAGCTTCTGGCCAGTAGAGTTCACCCTGATCAATTACGAATATGTGTTCAATGATGTCTCAATCTGGCGGGCATTTGGAGTATCCGTGTTCGTGACCTTAGTTGGCACGATGATTAATCTGATCGCCACAGCGACGCTAGCTTATCCGGTATCGCGGCAAGAATATGTGGGCCGAAGGGTTATTGTGCTTATGGTTCTGGTGACGATGATATTTAGCGCACCGCTGATTCCGAATTTTCTGCTGATCAAAAATCTACATTTAATGAATACACCGTGGGCATTAATACTTCCCGGCGCGATCAGCGCATTTAACTTTTTCGTCATGCATTCGTTCTTCAAGCAGCTGCCGCCGGAAATTATCGATTCCGCACGAATCGACGGCTGCGGAGAGCTGGGCATCATGATCCGTATGGTGACGCCGTTGTCCAAGCCGGTGATGGCTTCGCTTGGTATCTTCTATGCCGTTAGCCATTGGAATGCCTATATGGGGGCGCTCTATTATATTGATCAACCAAAATGGTGGCCGCTGCAGGTCAAGCTGAAGCGAATGTTCGAGACGGATGACATCAGCATTGATCCGGGAGCTTCGCAATTCAGCGATCTGGCCCATACCTCGCCAGAAGGAATTAAGATGGCAACGATCATTATCGCGACGCTGCCGATCATTATGATCTACCCATTTTTACAAAGACATTTTGTGAAAGGGCTTACAATAGGGGCGGTAAAAGCTTGATCTGTTCTGGACTTTTAGAGTTCTCATTTTCTATAATCTTAAAAAATGACAGGTAAACATGAAGTAGCAACCTCACGCTTGCTAGAATTTTAAGGATACAATCTTCTTACAAAATGAAGCTACCCGCAAATGTAAATTCAATTATCGGGAAAGAGGGGATCGGTTTGAAGAAGTGGGCAAGCTTGATGTTAACCTGTATGTTCGCCATCAGCTTATTGGCAGGATGCGGGGGGAAAGACGAAGCGAAGGAGAAGGCTCCAGGAGCTGCCGAACAACAGGCAGAATCGGGGGACACGGTGACGAAATTCTCGATATCGCTGCGGACGCTTAATTTCGGGTATGTAGAGCAATCGCCGGACATCAATGCGGATAAATGGGTGAAACGGCTGGAGGAGCTAACAAATACCGATATGGACATCCGTCTCGTGCCGCATAAGGAGTATGAGCAGAAGATGGCGCAAATGTTCGCCACCAATGATATTCCGGACGTAGTGCAGGGCCAGGGCGGCACGACCGGCAAAGAAATGGCCGGCTCTGTGGAGGCGGGGGTATTCATGCCGCTGGACGATCTTCTGAAGCAATATGGTCCGAATCTGCTCAAGAAAATTCCACAAGAAGCATGGAATCGTATGAGCTATCAAGGTAAAATCTATGGTATCCCGGAGTGGCTGGGAAATCCTTCCCGCCGCGCTACGTGGATCCGTAAGGATCTGCTCGACAAGACGGGACTGCCTGTGCCTAAGACGGTGGACGATTATTTGAATGTGCTGCGTGCCTTCAAGGAATTGGGGGTTGAGAATCCGTATATGGGACGGCAGGATTTTAAATATGCCGATACGTTTTTCGGAGCTTATGATGTGTTTCCGTATCTGAGTCAGTTCGAGGAAGTAGATGGCCAGATACAGCCGAAATTCCTTGACGCAGACAATATGATGAAAGCGCTATCTACTTATAAAACAATGTTTGATGAAGGGCTGATCAATAAGGAGTTCGCCACGATCAACCCGACGACATTCAAGAATACGATCTTGGCCGGCAAAGCGGGCATCTGGTCAATGAATGCCAATGAGCTGATCCAGTGGAAGACGCAGCTGAAGGAGAGTGTACCGGAGGCTGAGCTTGCCATCATTCCTTCTCCGGTCGGACCGGACGGAAAGGGTGGATATTATCTCTATGGCGATGTGGCCCGTTCCTACTTTATTAATGCGAAATATAAGCATCCGGAGAAGGTCATTCAGTTCTTCGATTGGATGATATCGGATGAAGCCGAGCAGTTCTTCACTTTCGGAGTTGAAGGAGAGGATTACACGAAGGATGGAGACAAAATGGATTACAAACAGCCAACCGATGTTCAGGCAGTTGACGAAGAGCGTTATCGCCAGGCATTTCTGTGGATGGTTCAGGATACAACCTACAATAAAGGCTCATTAAGCTTAACAGAGGAAGGCAGAAATCTGATGAGCGTGTTCGACAATACGCTGGCCAATGAGGGCCGGGATGGGATCGAATTCGATCCGCGGCTAGAAGCGTTGAAGAAGAACCCGGATATTACGCCGTTGTCTGATACGCCTCCGCCATTGCTCATTACTCATATGGTGAAGATGGTGTACGGCCAGGAGCCGATCGAGAATTGGCCTAAAGTCATCGAGGAATGGAAGTCCAAAGGGGGAAATGACGTCCTCAAGGAAGCGAATGATCGTTACCAGTCCAAAGAGGGGGCATTCCTACCGAGAAAATAAATCTGGACCACCTCGCGGATGGTTATCTGGACAGCTACTGATCAAAATACGAAATCGAAAGGAGCTGCTACTCAAGCATGTACCGAATTCTCATTGTGGACGATGAACCTATGATTCTAAAAGGATTGGCGGTATTTTTGCAGCAGTCCGGCATGGACATCGCTTCGATCCGCCAGGCCGCGAATGGCGAGGAGGCACTTGCCGCGATTCAGGAGGGGCTCCCCGATTTTGTGTTTACCGATATCCGGATGCCGGTGATGGATGGTCTGGCATTGTGCGCACGGATTGAGGAGATGAATGTACCGATTCAGACGGTGGTCATCTCGGGCTACGGCGATTTCACGTACGCGCAGACCTGCATCAGTTACGGGGTGAAGGAATATTTACTCAAACCAATCAGTAAGCGAGATTTGCAGGATACGCTGCGCAAGCTTGTACAGCGAGCGGAAGCTGTCAAGACTGCTTCTTCCTATCTGTCTGTCGCCAAAGCCGATGAATGGATCCAGGAGATGGAGCAAGCGGTCTATTATTTGAACCAGGAACGGGTTGGGGAGCTTCTGCGGATCCGGGAACAGGAAATGGGCTCTTATCAATGGCCGGATACGGAGCGAACGAAGATGCTGGTAGAGCTCCATGTCCTGCTGGAGAAGAAGCTGAAGGCCCGGGATGTGAATATTCTGCTGCCTCCGTTCAAACCTGAGCAAGGCATGTTGTTCTCCACCGTTTACCGCTATTTTGCCGATGGAATCCGAGAAACCTTGTGCTTTCTGCAGAAACGGCGGAAGGGAAAGCTGAGGGATCCGATAGAAGAAGTGAAGAAATATATTGAACAAAATCTGGGCAGTGAAATATCGCTGGAGGAGGCCGCCGAGCTACTCGGGCTTCATCCGAATTATTTTAGCGTCATGTTCAAACAGATGACCGGCGAGACCTTTGTGCAGTACCGGACGAAACGTCGTATGGAGCATGCCAAGCGGATGCTGGGCGAAGAGCGGTATCGAATTACGGATATTTCCTATGCGGTTGGGTATGCCGATCACTCCAACTTCACCAAGACCTTCAAAAAATACGAAGGCATCTCGCCTTCGGAATACCGTCAGAAGCTGGGAATCTGATGCCGCGTTTTTTTCGCAGAAGTATTTCCAACCGTATTTTCGGTTATTTCATGATTCTAATCGTCATCTCTTTATCGGTGGTCGGCACCATTACCTATTTCCAATCGTCCAAGCTTCTGGACCGTCAGCTCGAACGGTATTTGTCACAAATGATTACTCATGCGGCCTATCATACGGATCTATATTTGCAGACCTTCGATAATGCAAGCAAGACGATTCTGTCGAGTAGCGATGTCCTGAAGTTCATGGAGATGGACCCGGACGATGGCTATCAGTATTACGAGCTGTCGCAGAAAATCCAGAGCGAGGTTTTCGATTCGGCCTTTATCGTTTATCCGCAAATCGATCTGATCTATATCATTAATCAGGATGGCAAAGCAATCACGACGAAAGATATGATCCAGAGCGAAGTGAAGGATTATAAATCCTATTATGAGTTGATAGAACAAAATCTCCCGGAAAACGGTATGGGGGCGCTCATCAATTCGGCTTCTGTTGCCCCGAAGGATGAGCAGTACATTACATTTGTTCGGCGGGTGCGCGGCATTGTAACGCATAAGCCAAGAGGAATCCTCGGCATGAAGTTGAATACGCGGGAGATCTCCAAGCTATGGGGACAGATGGATCTGGGGGAGCAGGGCTATTCCTTCATTATTGATGCGAAGGGGAACTTCGTCGACAAACCGCATCAGGCAGAGGCCAGCGAATATATGGACGAAGCAATAAAGCATAGACTGCTGACCGGAGAGGACACCTTTACCGAGCGGATAGGCGGAAAGAAACGGATGTACGTCTCGAAGCAGCTGCAGGCCGCCGATTGGCGTATGGTCATATCTGTTCCGGTCAGCGAGCTTCGCCAGCCGATTATGAATATTCGCTACACGACCGTTATTGCTGGGGCAGTTACCCTGCTCGTTGCGCTGTGGATTGCCGGTCGTTTTGGCAAGTCACTGGTGCAGCCGCTGAAGAAGCTGGTACGGAATATGCGTTTGATGGAAAAGGGCGAATGGCAAACGATCGATCCGGGCGACCGCGAGGATGAATTCGGTTATTTGATCCAGAACTATAACAAAATGCTAACCCGACTGTCGGAGATGATTGAGCAGGTCTATGAAGCCGAGCTAAAATCCCAGAAAGCTGAACTGAATGTGCAAAGGATCGCCTTGGAACAGCATAAGGCAGAATTCCAGGCGCTGCAGTTGCAGATTAACCCTCATTTTCTCTACAACACGCTGGAGACGATTAAATGCTATGCGGTTGTACAGGACTCCGAGGAGATTATGGATATGGTCGAGGCGATGGCATCGATGCTGCGTTATGCTATTCAGACGAGTTTGACGGAGATTACGGTCGTTGATGAACTTAAGCATGTGCTGAATTATATGAAGATTTTGCAGTATCGTACGCAGAGACAATTTGAGCTGGAGGTGGATATACCTCCGGATCTGCTGCTTCATAGAATGGTGCGTCTCACCTTGCAACCGCTGATCGAAAATGTGTTCCAGCACGCTTTTTCGAACGGAATTCAAAATCATCACCACATCGGGATTCGTGGATATATGGAAGAAGGCCGCTTTATTCTGGCCGTAGCCGATAACGGGGCAGGTATGTCTGAGGATAAGCTGCATGCGGTCAGGGAGAAGCTGCGCTTGAATCAGTTGGCCGAAGCTGATCCGCAGACGACGTATCATCAAGGGGGACTGGGGCTGATGAATGTGCATCGTCGGATTCAAATGGTATATGGCGAGACATATGGCTTATCAATCGATAGTATCGTTGGTCAGGGAACGAAGATTATCATGTCGCTGCCATCTGATGGCAGCATCGTTTGCAGATATGAGGAGGGAACGGGATGACGATTCAGTTGCAAGGGAAAATAGCCCTGGTCACCGGCGCCAGCGCTGGGATCGGGCGGCAGATTGCTGGGACGCTGGCTGCGTCAGGAGCAGCCGTCGCCGTGCATTATCGCAAGGGCAGAGAAGAAGCGGAGGCGGCAGCCGCAGAGATCATTCAAGCCGGCGGCCGCGCGATAGCATGTTATGCCGATCTGACGAAGCTAGAGGATATGACCTCTTTGGTTAGGGAGGTACAGGATCGGCTTGGCGGAACGGTAGATATTTTGGTAAACAATGCCGGAGATTTAATCAAGCGCGTATCTAACTGCGATATGACCGAGGAGCATTACACCCGTGTCATGGATGTGAATTTCAAATCCTGTGTGTTTATGAGCAAGCTTGTGATTCCGGGTATGCAAGCCAAAGGCGCGGGCAAAATCATTCATTTAACCTCGGTAGCGGCGCATGACGGGGGAGGTCCCGGGGCTTCGATCTATGCAGCGAGTAAAGCTGCGGTCATTGCTTATGCCAAAGGCCTGGCTAAAGAGCTTGCTCCGCACGGCATTCATGTAAATTGTATCTCACCAGGATTTATTGGACGGACAGCTTTTCATGCTACACATACTTCCGATCAGGGAAGAGAGGCAACCGTGGCTAAAATCCCTCTTGGCCGGGAAGGAACCCCCCAGGATGTGGCAGATACAGCCTTGTATCTGGCTTCATCCCTATCCAATTACCTGACCGGAGAGACGATCGAGGTTAATGGCGGATTATTTATGCGCTAGATGTTGAACTAATGAATCATTAGTTCAATTTATATCAAATAAGAGGATGGAGGCATGCTTTCTTATGAGCACCACGAATGCGTTGTACCAGCCTTTAAGTGGAGATTTGACGGTTCAATACCAGCCCGACGAAGAGACGAAGCTCTATGAGAATCCGCCGCGATTCACCTGGATTCCCGCTAAGCTGGAAGAGGATAAATATATGCTGGAGATTTCCACTACTCCGGATTTCAGCCGGGAGCACACTCGATCGTATGGACCGGTTTCTTATAATTTTTTTACCCCTGATGCGGTGTTGTCGCCAGGGAATTATTGTTGGCGTTATGCATTGATAGAGAGCACGGGCGAGCTGTCGGAGTGGAGCCAGGTACGGAGGTTCGAGGTTCCTGCCGGGCTGCCGGAGACCCCTCTGGCTTCACGGGTCGACCGATATGTACAGGCTCAGCCTGCACATCCCAGGTTATGGCTTCAGGCCGATCAGTTGGAAGCTTTCCGTGAAAGGATAGAGCATGACGCAGTGGGCGCTGGCTGGTCGGAATTTTACGAACGGTCAGTTCTGCCCTGGGTCAGCCGGGATTTGATCGCGGAGCCGAAGCCATACCCGGGCAATCAGCGGACGGCTGCGCTGTGGCGACAGAGCTATCTGGATTGCCAGGAGGTGCTGTATGCGATCCGGCATTTGAGTATCGCCGCTGTCGTTCTGAAGGACGAACGTCTGGCTGATCAGGCCAAACGCTGGCTGCTGCATGCCACATCTTGGGATCCCAATGGCCCAACTAGCCGCGATTATAACGACGAGGCCGCCTTCCGTATCGCCGGTGCGCTCGCCTGGGGGTACGACTGGCTCTATGAAGAGCTGTCGGAGGATGAGCGCGGACTTGTGCGGAGCCAGCTCCTGCGCCGCACCCGCCAGGTTGCTGTACATGTGATAGAACGCTCCAAAATCCATCATGTGCCTTATGACAGCCATGCTGTTCGCTCTCTTTCGTCTGTGCTGATTCCTTGCTGCATCGCCTTATTAGATGATGAGCCGGAGGTGAGGGAGTGGCTCGATTATACGGTGGAGTATTACTACACGCTGTTCTCCCCTTGGGGAGGGGAAGACGGCGGTTGGGCCGAAGGGCCGCATTATTGGACCACAGGTATGGCTTATCTGACCGAAGCGCTCGATTTGCTGAGAAACTTTGCTGGGCTGGACGTATTCCGGCGGCCATTTTTTCAGCGTACAGGGGATTTTCCGCTATACTGCTATAGCCCTGTCACCTCGACCCGTGCTTCGTTCGGTGATAATTCTTCGCTGGGGGACGGCTTCATCAAGAAAGCGGGCTATAACATGCGTCAGTATGCCGGGGTGACCGGCAACGGTTGGTATCAATGGTATTATGAACAGCTCAAGGACCAGAATCCGGAAGCGGATGAAATGTTTTATAACTATGGTTGGTGGGATTTCCGCTTCGACGAGCTGCTGTACCGCTATAACTATCCGATAGTTCCGGCGGTAGAGCCTGAAGGGATTGAGCCGGTCAAATGGTTCCGAGATATCGGCTGGGTAGCGCTACATCATCGGATGCATGATCCTGCGGAGCAAATAGCGCTGATCGCTAAGAGCAGTCGTTACGGCTCTGTTAGCCACAGCCACGGCGATCAAGGGGCGTTCCTGCTGCACGCCTTCGGCGAGCCGCTGGCGATAGAGAGCGGGTATTACATCGCTTTTAACAGCTCTATGCATGTGAACTGGCGCAGGCAGACGCATTCCAAGAACGCCATTCTGATCGACGGTCAAGGTCAGTTTGCGGACATGAACAAGCCGCTGAATATTGCTGCCCGAGGAGAAGTGGAGGACGCCCGCCGCCACAAGGACTATTGCTATGTACGGATGAATCCGACGCAGGCTTATCTTGAGCATGTGCCCTATTTGAAACAGTATAAAAGGGAAATTTATTTTGTACAGAACGCTTATTTTGTGATCGTAGATTCGATAGATCTAGAGCACCCGGGACGTGTGGCGTGGCTCTTTCACACACTCTATGAAATGGAGCTGAAGGGTCAGGCATTTCATGTTCATGGATGCAAGGCGGATATGGAGGGCCGATTTGTGTTCAGCTCCGCAGGGGATTTGACTTTGACCCAGTCTGACGAGTTCACAGGTGTTGATCCTGCGGAAATTGAAGGTCTCGCTAGGCACTGGCATCTGCGAGCCGAGACGCCGGCTGCGGCCTCGCACCGGATCGCCACGTTGCTTGTGCCAAAGCGGCATAGTGAGCGCGGGAAATATGTGTCCTATTTTATGGATGATCAAGGCTTCAGCTACAATCTCTATTTTACGGATCAGGGGCGGACGCAGAAAATCGAGATCGGCAAGGCCTTTTAATAGAGGCATTAATCAAGTGTCCATGCACAGGAATTACGTATAGAGGGGAGCATGTGAGATGAGTAACATCGGGAAATGGGAAAATGCCGAACCGGGTGTCACACGCAAAATTATGCAGCCAGGCGCAGCGCTGATGATGATGGAGGTTCATTTCGAAACGGGCGCGGAGGGCTATGAGCATACGCATCCACATGAGCAGATGTCCTACTGTTTGAAGGGCCGAGTCGAATTCACGATTGAAGGAGAGAAGACGGTTATTGCGGCCGGTGAGACGATTGTTATTCCGAGCGGAGCGAGACATGGTGCCAAAGCATTGGAGCCAAGCACTCTACTGGATTGTTTTACACCAGTACGGGAGGATTTGGTTAGGAGATAGGTTCAAGTAGATACTGGAATAAATCATTAGTACAGGAGGATCAATAAAGAGGGGGCGTCTGCCCCCTTGTTTGATTCTTATAGTAAGAACTTATACAGCCATGATATTTTCTGCAGCGGGTAGGAGATCCATTTATTGTACCACGGGATGTCTCTTGGGGAAATTTGCGGGTTCTCGGAATAGCCGTTCTTTTTGTCGTATACCAGAGAGGCGGTTTGATAAGTACTCATATGATCTTCAAGCCGATCATGGAACTGCCGCCCGTGAATGACTAGCATTACCTCGGTATTAATGTAGGTGCTTCTTAGATCCAAATTGTAGGAGCCGACCAAGGATAGATCGTCATCAATCAAATAAGACTTCCCATGTAGGGAATGATCGCCTTGATATTCATAGATTTCATCAAAAGTATCTGCCAGAACCGTCCGTGAGGCCAAGTAACTGGAATAAGCGAGCACATTAGGTGAAGAAGCTTGTGAATTCGTAAGCAGACTGAATTGTTCAAGTTTATCTCCAACCTGTCTCAAGGTATTTTCCATGGGCCGATTCAGAACGGTATAAGGACTTTGGATGGTAACTTTATGATCGGCGTTGAGCATCAGTTCACTAAGTTGATACCATAGAAGAGGTTCCTTTTTCTGAGTATGGCTTGGATTGTGGATGAAGCTGATTTTTGCTGTAGGTACGGTGATTTTCTCCGCATTGATATGTTCGGATACGAGATAGGGTTTGTTATCAATGAAATGCTGGTAAGTCTCAACCAATCTCTCCGTTTGCGTCAGTCCAGCAGCGGTTTGCACCGCCGAGAATTTGCCGTAAGTATGCTTGGAGGTGTTCAGGCCCCATATTTCCTCAAAATACTGTTTTACCTGTGGGATAACACTTTGGGCTGAATTAGATGTTCCGGAAGCCGTGTTGTAGACAAGCACGTCACGATCCAGACTGTATGACCTGTTGTACCCTTCCGTCTCAAAGTATTTGTCCCCGATATTGCGTCCGCCAAGTAGTACAAACTTATCATCAACAATGATGTACTTGTCATGCAGCCTACCATTGAAAGTCCATGGTTTAAGCAATTGAACGGGGTTATAAAATTTCAGTTCGACATTCGGATTCTGCACCAATGCATAGGCCGTAGTCTTTGCTTGTCTTGTCAGATGATGGGCAACCCCATCGATCAGGAAGCGGACTTTGACTCCTCGGTTCGCAGCATCAAGCAGGGCGCCGAAGAAGACTTGGGTGCTGTCGCCCCAATGGGTGGAGTAATACGATACATCTAGACTGCTTTGAGCAGCATGAATCATGCCGATACGCGCTTCCAGCCCAGCTTCTCCCATCTCCATAATTCCCGCTCTGTCCACGGAAGGGACTTCAGATCCGTAAAAAGATGTTGGATCGAAGCTGTCCTTAAACTGTTGATTCACTTCAGAAAAAGAAGCATAAGGTATGAGGCCGAATGCGGCTATATAGAATAAGTACAGCGCCAAACCGATCAGTCCGTATTTTAGAGTCCGTCGCTGCCATGTTTTCTTTTTCATAGTATCCTGCCTTTCTCTTTATGATCACCTGGGTGGGAAAATACAGCTTCTTAGCCCCCAATAGAACTAGAGATGGCGTTGTTCCCAAATATAGCGTTAAATTTAAGCTAAACTATGTCGGGTTAGGGACTGTGTTCGTAACGGACATAGTTTAGCTTATATGCGAAAAACAGTCGTCATCAATTTTTAACGGTCACCACCTACGCTTAATTGCTTCAAACTTCCACAAAAAGGGTGTCTTTATCAGATAAGATGCAGCGGTGTCCGTTAAAAGTCATGATGTTCAAGATAAGCATTCTAAGAGACTGCTCTGTCCATTAGAATCACTACAGTACTTACACGGCTAATTTTCCAAAAGTCTTTGCTAATCGCTTCTATAAAATTGCCATCCAAGGCGATAATCTCATTCATAATGGACGCGAGTAGAAAAGTTGCTGTTAAGCTTAAATGGCAATAGGGTGTTTCGTTAGAGGTGGTCTGCTTGGTTTTAGTTATACTTCCGATTGGAAGCGGCTATTCGTGCCGATAGATCGGTAGAAAGTTAACGCTAATGGTTTGTTACTCGTGCTCTTTCTATCAGAATCACTTGGTCTATATAGATGGGGATTGGACTGCCAGGAATAAGGCCTACGATTAGGTAATACGGAGAAACCGAGAAAAGGTCCCAGAAAAGTAGGACGGGCGGGGGTAAAATAGAGTGCGAAAAGGTAAGGGCGAAAGCAGAAAGTGATAACTGAAAATATGCGTAAATATACATTAATTAGTTTAGTCACCAAAGCCAGCTTAGATCGTCGAGCGTACGAGACAAAAACGCTCAGGATTCTCCCTTAACGTGAAAATTTCTGTAAGTTTAGGCTCAGAAATCCTGGAACCAGAATGAGATCATCGCCTTAGTGAGATCGCACTCATCAAGCGGTCAAAAATGACCGTTACAGCAAGAAAAAACATACTACGCGTTTCTAACGGACACTTTTGACCATTAGAAACAAAAATGTGGTTTTCTACGGCGAATCCCCCTTGCAACGGACAATTATGTCCATTACAAGAACAGCGAACTAAAAAATTGGCGCTAACGGTCAATAATGTCCGAGTGATCAAGCTAAACATGGAAATGTCTATATTTAGGGGCATGCAAAAGTCCATCTCAAAGTCGGAGATCCAACTATTAAGACACCCCCTTGTCATGCTAAGTCCCAGTCGGGGTACTCGCGCCTCGGCGCGAGACTGCGCTCAACCTATCTAACTAACGCAGACGGTTTCGCTTCGACGAACCCCCAAGGGGTTCTCATCCCAAAGGACGCAAAAAAGAAAAAGGCCGTCCCAGTCGGGGTACTCGCGCCTCGGCGCGAGACTGCGCTCAACCTATCTAACTGGCGCAGACGGTTTCGCTTCGACGAACCCCCAAGGGGTTCTCATCCCAAAGGACGCAAAGAGGAAAAAAGCCGTCCCAGTCGGGGTACTCGCGCCTCGGCGCGAGACTGCACTCAACCTATCTAGCTAACGCAGACGGTTTCGCTTCGACGAACCCCCAAGGGGTTCTCATCCTAAAGGACGCAAAGAGGAAAAAGGCCGTCCCAGTCGGGGTACTCGCGCCTCGGCGCGAGACTGCGCTCAACCTATCTAGCTAACGCAGAAGGTTTCGCTTCGACGAACCCCCAAGGGGTTCTCATCCCAAAGGACGCAAAGAGGAAAAAGGCCGTCCCAGTCGGGGTACTCGCGCCTCGGCGCGAGACTGCGCTCAACCTATCTAGCTAACGCAGAAGGTTTCGCTTCGACGAACCCCCAAGGGGTTCTCATCCTAAAGGACGCAAAAAAAAGCTCTCCAAATTTGGAGAGCTTTCACTATACGTCCCAGAAGGGATTCGAACCCCTGACCGACGGCTTAGAAGGCCGTTGCTCTATCCTGCTGAGCTACTGGGACAAAACAAAGCAAGCAAAAAGTATCATAACATATCGAGGGGGAATTAGGCAACAATAGATTTTAAACGAATTCTGAAGCTATTTTTTTGTCCTATACAAAGTCTATGCTATAATTTCAAATAAATTGCTTCGGAAGAAAGGGGGCTGCTGCTATTAACAACTTACGGCCCGATGAAAAGGATAATGTTTTTCTATTCCCGAAAACTTTAGATTATTACCAAATCGAACTCACCAGGATGTTGGAACGGGAACAATACAAAGAGGCAGCAGGCCTTCTGCGTTTTTTACTGCAGTGTCAAGGAATGGAACAGAGGAACTATGAAGAGTGGCAGGCTTTGCTGGACTGGCTGATCAGCGCTTTTCCAGGATTGCAGGAAGAATCACTGGAGGACGAGGAGACCGGATTTGCTGACCAGGCCGAAGAAGAAATGGCCAGACAGCATGTTCAGGCCAAAGCGGCCGAGGATAAGGAATATGCGGCCAAGCTGCTTCAGACCGTAACAGGTCAGCCGTTGTCGGAACAGACCTTTCTGGCATTGGATCAGCTCTCTTACCTGGAGTCGTCTGATGTGGATGAAGTTCTCGTTCAATGGCTTGGACGCCAGAAGCTACATCCTTTGCTGCAATATAGAGTTCTACAAACCCTGCGACGTAGGGGGAAGACCGGACATGTTACATTTCTGCGCACAGGAGAGCGGGTCGAGATCGATGTAGAATCCGTGCCGCTAAGGCCGGAGGATTTTCCGCCCTCGATTCAGAGCATTTTGGAGCGGGTTGGTGACCAGACACAGGTTCATGATCCAACACTCTTCTACTTCGCCCAGGAGCTGTGGTTCCAGTTCGTGATGGCTATTTACGGGACCATGGATTATCGCTCCATGCTGGCCGAAGAGGATGATATCATCGATATTTGGGCTGCTGCTTTGCATCAGATCGTATCGGATACCTTGCCAGGTGGTCAAGGTGATGAGGAAATTCGCGCTTTATATGGGATCACGGATCATTTAAGATTGCGCTTCGAACAGGCGTATCGTTCGATGCGTCAGTTTGCAAGTTTCGGGCTAAAATAAGACAAGGTTTGTTTAAGCGCAGTGGCGATCCTTTCCAGTCTTTTGCAGGCTCTTGTAAAAAGATACATTGTTGTTTATAATGGAATGGTTATTCTGAACGTGGAATAAGGACAGCTATACTGGAACCTTGATAGCTGCTTTATCGCGATTCGGTTTCAGTACTTTAGTATATATGAATTTTGGAGGGGAAGGCATAAATGAAAGCAACTTGGGAGAAAATAGAAAGAAACCTCGGCGTTCTCGAGGTTGAAGTTGAGGCAGAACGCGTAGCCTCTGCATTGGATAAAGCTTTTCAAAAAGTAGTGAAGAAGATCAACGTTCCTGGATTCCGTAAAGGTAAAGTACCTCGGGCGATCTTTGAATCTCGTTTTGGTGTAGAAAGCTTGTACCAAGATGCAATCGATATTTTACTTCCAGAAGTGTACACAGAAGCGATCGATGAAACTAACATTTTCCCAGTAGATCGTCCGGAAGTTGACGTAGAGCAATTTGAAAAGGGACAACCTTTCAAATTCAAAGCAAAAGTAACGGTTAAACCAGAAGTTACTCTTGGCGACTACAAAGGAGTCGAAGTAGCAGCAATCAACATTGAAGTTAGCGAAGAAGAGTTGAACGAAGAACTTACTCGTATGCAAGAACGTCACGCTGAGTTGGTTGTTATCGATGAAGAAGCAGCACAAAATGGCGACGTTACAGTAATCGACTTCGATGGTTCCGTTGATGGAGTTCCTTTCGAAGGCGGCAAAGGCGAGCGTTATTCGCTTGAGCTTGGAAGCAACTCGTTCATCCCTGGCTTTGAAGACCAAGTTGTTGGCATGGCAACTGGCGACTTCAAGGATGTAACGGTTACTTTCCCTGAGACTTATCATGCAGAAGAGCTTGCTGGTAAGGAAGCTGTATTCAAAGTGAAAGTACATGAAATCAAACGTAAACAACTGCCTGAGCTTGACGATGAGTTCGCTAAGGATGTTAGTGAATTTGATACGCTCGACGAGTACAAGGAAGATTTGAAGAAACAAATCGCCGCTCGTAAAGAGAATGAAGGCAAGGCAGCTCGTGAATCAGCCGTTGTAGAAGCTGTCGGAGCTAACGCTGAGGTTGAAATTCCTGAAGCTATGGTTCAAACAGAAGTACAGAACATGGTTCGCGACTTCGACAACCGTCTTCGCGCTCAAGGTATGAACCTTGACCTGTTCTTGAACTTCTCCGGCCAAACGATCGAAGATCTGCAAGGACAAATGAAAGTTGACGCTGAGAAACGCGTTCGCAACAATCTCGTTCTTGAGCAAATCGCTAAGGCTGAGAAGATTGAAGCAACTGAAGAAGAAATTACTAAAGAACTTGCGGACATGTCCGATGCATACAAACGCTCCCCAGAAGAAATCCGCAACATTCTTGCAGCAAACGGTGCTTTGAGCAGCTTGAACGAAGAAGTGCTCTTGCGCAAGACGATCGAATTCCTTCTTGCTAACAGCAAGGAAGTTCCAGCTGATCAACTGGCTGCTAAGTCAGAAGCTAAAGAAGAAGCGGCCCAAGAAAACTAAGGCGAATACCGATTCCCTTGAGCATCTAGATAACGGCGATAATTCGTCGTAACATAACACCGCAACCTTTAAATGTTAAGGCACGTATATTAAATGCGTGCCTTAATTTTTCACCTTTTTGTAATACATTTATTTCCAATTACTTTCAGACAAGCTCCAGGGTATATATTTCCTTTCTGAGGTCATAAACTGTATCGTGTGAAAAATGACATAGACCTTTGAACGTGATAAAATACTTGATGAGAGCAGCAAAGAAAATTGAAAAAGAAATGAGGTTGGTCGCATGAGTCTGGTTCCAATGGTCGTTGAACAAACAAATCGGGGTGAACGGTCTTACGATATTTACTCAAGACTGCTCAAGGATCGCATCATTTTTCTAAGCAGCGCGATAGATGATGAAGTTGCCAATCTCGTGATTGCCCAATTGCTGTTTTTGACAGCGGAAGATCCTGAGAAGGACATCCATCTGTACATTAACTCGCCCGGTGGATCAGTTACAGCCGGAATGGGTATATATGATACAATGCAATATATTAAGCCTGACGTCTCCACGATCTGTGTGGGAATGGCTGCAAGCATGGGTTCATTGTTGCTTACAGCAGGCGCGCCTGGCAAGCGCTTTGCGCTGCCGAACAGCGAGGTAATGATTCATCAGCCGCTTGGTGGAGTTCGTGGTCAAGCCACTGATATCAAAATACATGCTGACTGGATTATTAAGACCAGAGAGAAGTTGAATCAGATCTATGTAGATCGTACGGGTCAACCCCTGGACAAAATTCAGCGCGACACAGACCGCGATTTCTTCATGAGCGCGGAAGAAGCGAAGGCTTACGGGATTATTGATAAGGTGATTTATCAAGCCCATTAAATGTTAAAGGGGTGTTTACATGTTTAAATTCAACGATGAGAAAGGGCAGTTGAAATGTTCGTTCTGCGGCAAATCGCAGGATCAGGTTCGTAAGCTCGTTGCCGGACCTGGCGTTTATATATGTGATGAATGTATTGAACTCTGCACGGAGATCGTTGAGGAAGAATTGGGACATGAAGAGGAATTGGACCTCAAAGAGATCCCAAAACCGAGAGAAATTCGTGAAATCCTTGATCAGTATGTTATCGGTCAGGAGCAAGCGAAGAAATCTCTATCTGTAGCAGTTTACAATCACTACAAGCGTGTTAATACGCAGAGCAAGATTGAAGATGTAGAGTTGCAGAAGAGTAACATTCTGCTTCTGGGACCTACGGGTTCCGGTAAAACATTACTCGCACAGACAATGGCCAAAATTTTGAACGTTCCGTTTGCTATTGCGGACGCTACTTCATTGACCGAAGCTGGTTATGTTGGCGAAGATGTAGAGAATATTCTGCTCAAGCTGATCCAGGCTGCTGATTATGATGTAGAGAAGGCAGAACGCGGAATTATTTATATCGATGAGATCGATAAAGTAGCACGCAAATCCGAGAATCCTTCGATCACTCGCGATGTATCTGGTGAAGGTGTGCAGCAAGCACTCTTGAAGATTCTTGAAGGTACAGTTGCTTCTGTTCCGCCACAAGGTGGGCGCAAGCATCCGCATCAAGAATTCATTCAGATTGATACAACGAATATCCTGTTTATTTGCGGCGGTGCTTTCGATGGCCTCGAGCAAATGATCAAGCGCCGGATTGGCAAGAAGGTCATCGGCTTTAATGCGGCAAGCGAAGGTCAAAAGGACCTCAAGCCAGGCGAATATTTGACCATGGTATTGCCAGAGGATCTGCTTAAATTCGGATTGATTCCAGAGTTTGTCGGCCGTCTGCCGGTTATCTCGACTTTAGAGCCACTCGATGAGAGCTCTCTAGTTCGTATTCTATCCGAACCAAAGAACGCACTCGTGAAGCAATATCAGAAGATGCTGGAACTTGACAACGTGAATCTGAGTTTTGAGCCGAAGGCTCTGGAAGCGATCGCGCGTGAAGCAATCAAGCGGAATACTGGTGCGCGCGGACTGCGGGCAATCATTGAAGGTATCATGCTGGACGTTATGTATGAGGTTCCGTCTAGAGATGATGTCGAGGATTGCATCATTACCGAGCAGGTCGTTGAAGAGAAGACGATTCCTGAACTCGGAGCGAAGAAGAACAAGAAGCAAGAAGAGAGTGCATAATCAGAATAATACAGCGCCTCCGCGCTGCTAAATAAAAGTCAATTCCTCCACCTTTGTATTTCGGGCGCGTCCCTTAACAGGGGTGGAGATTTGACGTTATGGGAGAGACGTGAAATGACATTCTTGAGACAAGATACGCGTCTGGTCAAAGTAGGTAATTTGACGATCGGCGGTAGCGACGAAGTAATCATTCAGAGTATGTGCACGACCAAGACGGCAGATGTAGCCGCAACGGTAGCCGAGATTCTCCGTCTCGAAGAAGCAGGCTGCCAAATGGTACGTGTAACCGTCAATAATGAGGAAGCGGCGGCTGCAATCAAGGAGATCAAGAAGCAGATTCATATTCCTCTTGTTGCTGATATTCATTTCAACTACAAGCTTGCGCTTCAAGCTATTGAGAACGGAATTGATAAGGTCCGTATTAATCCCGGCAATATCGGGCGTCGCGAGAAGGTTGAAGCGGTCGTGAATGCCTGTAAGGAGAAGGGGATCCCCATTCGTATCGGCGTAAATGCCGGATCTCTGGAGCAGCATTTACTTGATAAATACGGCTATCCGACACCGGAAGCTATGGTGGAGAGTGCACTGTACCATATCGGCATTCTGGAGGAACTGGATTTCCACGACATTATCGTATCGTTGAAGGCTTCGGATGTGCCAATGGCGATTGAGGCTTACACGAAGGCGGCTGAAGTCATTCCATATCCACTACATCTGGGTATCACAGAAGCGGGTACCTTGTTCGCAGGAACCGTGAAAAGTGCAGCAGGGATTGGCGCTTTGCTCTCGCGTGGAATCGGATCAACGCTGCGGATTTCGCTTAGTGCGGACCCGGTAGAAGAAGTCAAGGTAGCACGTGAGCTGCTGAAGTCATTCGGTCTCATTGCCAATGCGCCTACACTTGTATCCTGTCCGACTTGTGGACGACTGGATATCGATTTGTTCAGTATTGCTAACGAAGTAGAAGAATATCTCTCGAACCTGAAGGTGCCGATCAAGGTATCGGTGCTTGGATGTGCGGTCAATGGCCCTGGTGAAGCCCGTGAAGCGGATATCGGGATCGCCGGAGCGCGCGGCGAAGGAATGCTATTCCGTTATGGGGAGATGGTCCGCAAGGTTCCGGAGGCGGATCTAGTCTCTGAGCTGAAGAAGGAGATCGACCATATTGCTAAGGTATTTGAAGAGACAGGAGAGATTCCTGGACGCAAAGAACATCAGGCGAAGATCGCTGCCAAGCTGAAGGAAAGCGCCGGTGTATAATATAAAATAGAATCGATTATTAGCCGTAAGCTGCGGTATTGCAGCTTACGGCTTTTGCTTTTACTTACATTTTAATGCTTATCTGCGTTTTATGACTGAGCGAAAGGGCAATACTATCCTTATAATGTAAGTTCAAAAAGTCCGGTTTTCAGCACCGATAAGGTTGGAGGAAGCTAGATAAATGGACTTTTTGAACTACCTCATGTATCAGTCGAAGTGTGGGAGGCTTAACGAATTATGGAACTGAGTGTCATTCTAATGTCCGTACAAATGTTTTTTGCGGTGGTGATCGGGCTATACTTCTGGAATCAGTTGCGCAGCCAGAAGGGCAATCGCAGTGCGGTTGACCGCGAGTCGCGGAAAGAGATGGAGAAGCTGCGCAAGCTGCGGGCGATTTCGTTAACGAAGCCGCTGGCTGAACGGACAAGGCCTGCTTCATTAGGTGATATTGTCGGTCAGAAGGACGGGCTTCGCGCGCTGAAAGCGGCGCTGTGCAGTGCGAATCCGCAGCATGTGATTATCTATGGGCCGCCTGGAGTTGGCAAGACGGCCGCTGCTCGCGTTGTGATGGGAGAGGCCAAGAAGAATCCTGTCTCTCCCTTCAAGGTGGATGCTAAATTTTTTGAAATTGATGCGACTATCGCCCGGTTTGATGAACGGGGCATTGCCGATCCGCTAATCGGTTCGGTTCATGACCCGATCTATCAGGGAGCCGGCGCTATGGGGGTAGCAGGGATTCCCCAGCCTAAGCCGGGAGCAGTGACGAAGGCGCATGGTGGAATTTTGTTCATAGACGAGATTGGTGAATTACATTCGATGCAGATGAATAAACTGCTAAAAGTACTAGAGGATCGCAAGGTTTACCTGGAGAGTGCTTATTACAGCTCTGAGGATTCGAATACACCAGCCTATATCCATGATATTTTTCAAAATGGGCTGCCCGCAGATTTCAGGCTGGTTGGAGCAACGACCCGTTCGCCGCAAGAGATTCCGCCAGCACTCAGGTCACGTTGCATGGAAATTTATTTTCGCCCGCTTCTACCTGAGGAGATTGCGCAAATTGCTGACGATGCGATTAAGCGAATTGGCTTCCAGCCTTGTCCTGAGGCGGTTGAGGTGATTACGAAATACGCTACCAACGGGCGCGAAGCTGTTAATATGGTGCAGCTTGCCGTCGGGCTGGCGTTAACGGAGAAGCGGGATCATTTGCTCGCCTCTGACTTGGAGTGGGTGGCAACCAGCAGTCAGTTATCGCCAAGACCCGAAAGGAAGATTCCGTCCCGCTCCGAGGTAGGCGTTGTGAATGGCCTGGCTGTTTACGGGCCAAACCAGGGTACGCTGCTGGAGATTGAGGCAACCGCAATACCAGTTGAGAAAGGGCAAGGAAACTTCACAATCACGGGTGTTGTGGATGAGGAGGAGCTTGGCGGTGGAAGCCGAACGTTGCGTCGCAAGAGCATGGCCAAGGGCTCGGTTGAGAATGTCTTGACGGTTATGAAGCGAATCGGTCTTGATATCAGCAAGTATGATATTCATATCAACTTCCCTGGAGGAACACCGATCGATGGTCCTTCCGCGGGGCTTGCTATTGCTACGGCTGTCGCTTCGGCCATCAAATCGATCCCGGTGGATCATCGAATAGCGATGACCGGGGAACTGGGTATCTACGGAAACGCCAAACCGGTTGGCGGTGTTGTTGCTAAGGTAGAGGCTGCGTTCCAAGCAGGAGCCACGACAGTTCTGATTCCGAAAGAGAATTGGCAGTCTTTATTTGAAGGTTTGGATGGGCTGAGAGTAATACCTGTTGAGTCAATTAACGAGGTGTTCCAGCATGTATTCGGGCCAGAAATGCAGAAGGACCTGGGGCTTATATCTGGAGAAGAGGAGATCTTCGCTCCTGTGGCATCGCCAGCTCCATTCCTTCATGCTGAGTCGCCTTCTCCGAACACTTCCATGTGAATGAGCCTGAGCCACTTTCCTCTTGGCGGCTGCCTTTGTGCAGCCGTTCTTCATTGGTGTTTTCATGTAACATTTGCTAAAATATGAATGATATCTTACGAGAACGACTGGAGGTGCGAAAGCGATGGGACCTCATAAAAACAAAGGCCGTCGTTTTCCTCTATTGCCTTTGCGTGGTCTACTCGTCTACCCAAGCATGGTACTGCATCTGGATGTTGGACGAGAGAAATCCGTGAAAGCGTTAGAAAAAGCGATGGTTGACGACAATTTGATTCTCCTATGTTCTCAATCTGAAGTGAACATTGAAGAACCAACGCAAGAAGATATATTTCGAATCGGCACAGTAGCAAAGGTCCGGCAAATGCTGAAGCTCCCCAACGGAACAATCAGAGTTCTGGTTGAAGGGATGGAACGTGCTGAGATTATGGAATATTTGGATAATGAAGAGTATTACGAGGTCATTGCGGTTGAGAGACCGGAAATCGAGCCTGCGGAGCCTGAAGTGGATGCTCTAATGCGCACGGTGCTGACTCAATTCGAACATTATATTAACTTATCCAAGAAAGTAACACCCGAGACTCTAGCGGCAGTTTCCGATATTGAGGAGGCTGGGCGGCTAGCTGATGTTATTACGAGTCACCTGTCTCTCAAAATCAAGGATAAGCAGGAAATCCTCGAGACGATCGATGTAAGGGAACGTCTAGAGAAGCTGCTCGATATTCTGAATAATGAGCGCGAGGTGCTTGAGCTTGAACGGAAGATCAGCCAGCGCGTTAAGAAGCAGATGGAGAAGACGCAGAAGGAATATTATCTGCGCGAGCAGATGAAGGCGATCCAGAAGGAACTCGGCGAGAAGGAAGGCCGTGCCGGAGAAGTCGAGGAGCTTCGCTCTCAACTTGAAGCGAAGACTTTGCCGGATGCGGTTCGTGAGAAGACACTCAAGGAGATAGATCGGCTCGAGAAAATGCCAATCAGTTCTGCGGAGGGCGGAGTAATCCGCAATTACGTCGATTGGTTGCTGAGCCTGCCTTGGGATCAGCAGAGTGAAGATGATCTGGATCTTGCCAAGGCAGAGCAGGTGCTTGATGAAGACCATTACGGCCTGGATAAGCCGAAGGAGAGGGTGCTTGAATATTTGGCGGTGCAGAAGCTCGTCAAGAAGCTGAAAGGCCCTATCCTATGTCTTGTTGGTCCGCCAGGGGTCGGGAAGACCTCGCTGGCTCGTTCGATTGCCCGGTCACTCGGACGCCAATTCGTACGTGTCTCTCTCGGCGGCGTGCGTGATGAGGCGGAGATTCGCGGACATAGAAGAACCTATGTAGGTGCTATGCCAGGCAGAATCATTCAAGGAATGAAGACGGCGGGTACGCTAAATCCGGTGTTCTTGCTTGACGAGATCGACAAGATGGCCTCGGATTTCCGTGGTGATCCGTCAGCAGCCCTGTTGGAAGTACTCGATCCAGAACAGAATAATACGTTCAGCGATCATTTTATCGAAGTACCATTCGATCTATCCAACGTGATGTTCATTACGACAGCCAATGCAGCTCATAACATCCCACGGCCGCTGCTCGACCGTATGGAGATGTTGTTCATTCCTGGTTATACGGAGCTGGAGAAGCTGCAGATTGCTACACGCTATCTTCTGCCGAAGCAGAAGCGCGAGCACGGGCTAGAACCAGAGCAGCTGAAGATTGATGAGTCCGCATTACTGAAGACGATCCGTGAATATACACGGGAGTCTGGAGTAAGAAATCTGGAGCAGCAGGTAGCGGCTCTGTGCCGTAAGGCTGCCAAGAAAATCGTCTCCGAGGGGATCGAGTGTCTGGAGATTACGGAGAATCAGATCAAGGATTATTTGGGGATTCCCAAATTCCGCTATGGTGTAGCCGAGCTGGAGGATCAGATTGGTATGGTGACCGGATTAGCCTGGACCGAGGTTGGCGGGGAGACACTACTGATCGAAGTTACAGTTGTACCTGGTAGCGGCAAGCTGATTCTGACCGGGAAGCTGGGCGATGTGATGAAGGAGTCGGCGCAAGCGGCCTTTAGTTATACCCGTTCCAAAGCGGAGGAATTGGGGATTCCAACTGACTTCCATGAGAAGAATGATGTTCACATCCATATTCCGGAGGGGGCGATTCCTAAGGATGGACCTTCGGCAGGAATTACGATTGCAACGGCTCTGATCTCAGCACTGACCGGTCGCCATGTCTCCAAGGATATTGCGATGACTGGCGAGATTACATTGAGGGGCCGGGTTCTGCCAATCGGTGGATTGAAGGAGAAGTCATTAGCAGCTCATCGGGCCGGTTACAAGAAAATATTGCTGCCTAAGGATAATGAACGCGATCTGCGCGATATCCCAGACAGCGTGAAGGAAGATATTGAATTTGTGCCCGTGGGGCATATGGACCAGGTTTTGAGGCATGCGCTCGTCGAACAAAGCGGATTGCAATAGAGAGGAATTTGAACGAATGAAAGTAACGAATGCAGAATTTGTGATTAGCGCTGTAGGCCCGAGTGGTTATCCTCAGGACGCCTTGCCAGAGATTGCTCTGGCAGGGCGTTCCAACGTGGGCAAATCATCGCTTATTAACAAGATGATTAATCGCAAGAATTTGGCTCGAACGAGTTCGACGCCAGGGAAGACCCAGCATCTGAATTATTATCGGATCAATAATGAGCTCTACTTCGTTGACTTGCCAGGATATGGCTATGCCAAAGTCTCCAAGACCCAGCGACAGGTATGGGGAGCTATGATCGAGAAGTATTTGCTTGAGCGTGAGACGCTACGTCTGATCATACTGGTAATCGATCTGAGACATCCGCCTAGCAAGGATGACGAGATGATGTATGACTGGCTCAAGCATTATGATTCGCCGGTGTGCATCGTCGCCACGAAAGCAGACAAGATCCCGCGTTCTCGTTGGCAGAAGCATATCAAGATCATCAAGGAAGCACTTGTCATGCGCGGTGGCGATAAGCTGATTATGTTCTCCTCAGAGACGGGGATCGGTAAAGACGAGCTATGGGCACATATTGCCGGGCTTACCCATCCGAACGAGCCTGAGGCAGAGAAAATCGAAGAATAAACGAATGCCATTTTCAATGGATTAAGAAGGGATTCGGAGAACACGCGGTAGGAAAGTGAGAATGCTGGGGGATTTTTGCAGTTAAAAACTGCTTATTCCGTTTTTTTCTGAAAAATGGCTGGAATTCACGGTTTAATGGCTGAGCAAATTCTTTAACGAGTAGTGTATAATTATTATAATCGTTAAAAGAATTGAGGAGATTTTTATGGCTCAGCGGTTAGCCACAGAATATGTCAATGCCAGTTTGCGTTTGTCAGAAGCTCAGATGTCACAGTTTGTTCATAAGGTTTATGATCCCCATGTCCGTCAGAAAGTGAAAGTACTTGAGAACGGAAGCCACGAGGTTGTACTTGAGGATGACGGGGGTGAAGAAGTCTGTCTGCCTTTTGACCGTAGGGACGGTTATTACGTCTGTGAACTGTCTTTCCGCTTGGAACAACCACATTTAACGAACGTAATGAGACTTTTGTTCTCAGCTTTTAAAGGTTCTGGCCTGGTAACCAGAGTATATAGTGGATTCATGATGATGTATTATTATCAAGAAGGCCGCGTTCGCAAGATCGTGGAATATTCCCGGGACTCTTATAAGCTCGTGTTTGAGCATAAGGATACGGCGGGTAAGCTGCAGCGACTGTACCACAACAATGATGTGGAGCAGGAGATTAGTGGTATTCAAGAGAGCATCAATGCTTTGCTTGACTCGCGTTTTGTAACGAATGATCCCGTGGTGGTTAATCAAATTGACGATCAGCTTCGCGAGCATTCACGGCGGTTGTTCGTCCTGGAAGCCTAGAGCTTTCAAGGGGTATGATCATCTTTTTGACCTAGTCACCAACAGAACTGCAATCACATAAATTACTAATGTAGGCTACCCTTTAGTTAGGGTAGCTTTTTTGCTGACACGAACTGGGCACAGCTGTAAAAAAAAGTGTTGCAATTGTCTACAATAGATGGTATTTTTAATCTCGTTGAAAACAATATAGGAACCAGGATTCACTCAGGACATGGAGAAGACATTTTTCCCTCGAGCAGTGAATGACGTAGGTCCTAGCGGATGAAATTTTTTCAAACATTTTATTCCTAGGAAGGGGGAACCGGAAGATGGAGTATTCAACTTTCGGAAGACACGTTGCTGTTGATACTTGGGGAGTAGATTTTGAGTTGCTGAATAATGCCGAGCTTCTTCAGGAGTATATGGTGGAAGCAGCTGAAGCTTGTGGTGCTACCGTGTTATCCATGCAATCTAGGCAGTTCGAGCCTCAAGGGGCTACAGTGCTTGTATTACTGTCGGAGAGCCATCTCTCGATTCACACGTATCCTGAGAGAGGGTTTGCTGCAATTGATTGTTACACCTGCGGAGAGTGGGTTGATCCACAATTAGCTGTTGATTATCTGGTGTCCGTTTTGAAGCCTGAGAAGACCTTTGCCAAGAAATTGGTTCGCGGCATGGGTGAGATGGAAGTTGCAACACCTGAGATCAATAAGGTGGAATTCGTCTAAAGATAAATTTAATCCTGCTCTATAAAAGCTAGAAATGGGAAATATAGAATAACCATGGGACATTTCCATGGTTATTTGTTTATTTGTGGAAATTCATAAATAATTCAAAAATCTCTGCTTATTTTACCGGGTAACAGACTGGCCCTGTGATATAATTAACATTGTTTGTGTTGTGATCATGCTTTAAGTAATAGTTCAAAAAGGTGGACTTTTTGAATGTATCCTCTTTAAGTCTTGTGGAGGCAGGTGAACTTCTATGCACATTGTCGTTGTCGGACTAAATTATCGGACGGCACCTGTGGAAGTCAGAGAACGTTTTGCATTTTCAGAACAGGATATGCCGCAGGCGCTGCTGGAATTAACACGTACCAAAAGTGTGATGGAAGGAGTAATCCTTGCGACCTGCAACCGCACGGAAATTTATGTGGTTGTTGACCGGCTGCATATGTGCGGATATTTCATCCGTAGTTTTATGGAGAAGTGGTTTGGTATTCCGCGTGAGGAATTTACCAAGCATTTATATATGTACGAAGAGGAGCAAGCGGTTCGTCATTTGTTCAGAGTGGCTAGCGGGCTGGATTCCATGGTTCTTGGGGAGACTCAAATTCTTGGCCAGGTACGCAGTGCTTTTCTGCTTGCACAAGGTGAGAAGGCTACCGGCAAATGGTTTAATATGTTGTTCAAACAGGCGATTACTCTAGGCAAACGTGCTCACTCAGAGACGGCGATTGGCGAGAGTGCGGTCTCGGTTAGCTATGCGGCAGTGGAGCTCGGCAAGCGGGTGTTCGGCAGCTTCTCTGGGAAGCGGGTCCTGATCCTTGGTGCGGGGAAGATGAGTGAACTGACAGCGAAGCATTTAAGCGGCGGGGGTACGGAAGAAGTGCTCGTTGCAAACCGTACCTTTACTCGGGCGCAGGAGCTGGCTAGTAAGTTTGACGGAACGCCATGCACGATGCAGGAGGCGCTGCGGCGATTATCTGAAGTGGATATTCTGATTAGCTCCACTGGGGCAGAAGGATATGTGCTCACTTCAGCACAGGTGACCAAGAGTATGGAGCTCCGTCCGGATCGTCCGTTGTTTATTATTGATATTGCTGTACCGCGTGATATCGAGCCGTCGATTGGCGAGCTTCCGAATGTGTTCCTTTATGACATTGATGATCTGGAAGGGATCGTTGAGAGTAATATGGAAATGCGCCGTGGGGAGGCTATCATTATCGAGCGGATGATTGAAGAGGAGATTGCTGTATTTACCAGTTGGTTGCAGACTTTGGGTGTTCAGCCTGTTATTCGAGCCTTGCAGGAGAAATCGTCTGCGATTCATGCAAGCACATTGGACAGCTTGTTCAATAAGCTGCCTGACTTGGATGAACGGGAGCGTAAAGTAATTACCCGTCTAACGAAGAGCATCGTGAATCAGATGATGCATGATCCAATTAAACGGATCAAGGAAATGAGCGGGGAGGAGAACGGTCTGGCGGCGCTGGATATGTTCACCAAGATATTTGCTCTGGAGGAGCAGCTTGAAGAGCAGAGCGCATCTATGGAGACGCCGGCAGTAGAGGCCCCGGTTCCGGAGACAATAACAGTTAGCGTGGAAGTTAGTCCAGATAAGGTGCCTGTTCCGATGATGAAGGCTTCGGTCTGAACATTTATAAATTTAAAGTGCATGTTTAAAAGGAGACTTTTTAAACAACCTCTTAAAGAATGCTTTGCCCTGAGGCCACTGCTTTGATTCTGATTGCCACCGCACCATTTGCAGGCAGGAGGGTCAGGCGGAACGGCAACGGGGCTTGTTTTTTTATCGAAGAAGATTCACAGGCTGATTCTTCGACCGCAAAAGCTCGATGGAAAAATACAACAGGGTAGGGTATCCTATACTCATTATCATATTTTGCGTTGCGAGTTCGAAAAAACTGAACTCGATTATTGGTTTGCTTATCAAAAGTGGACTCGGGAGTGGGTGCTGGATGGCGCATTATGTCCCTATTATGCTTGATCTTCAAGGCCGCAAATGCGTTCTGGTCGGTGGAGGTTTTGTTGCAGAGCGGAAGGTGGCGATACTACAGCCCGCCGGAGCTGAGATTCTGATCGTCAGCCCGAGGCTAACACCCAAGCTTCATCAAGCTTGGAAACAGGGGCAGATTGCCTGGAACGAGCGCTGTTATGAGCAAGGTGACTTGCATGGAGCTTTTATGGTCTTAGCCGTAACGGATCAACCGTTCGTTAACGATCAGATTGTCGCTGAGGCTCATAAGTTGGGGATTCTGGTTAACCACGCTGGGGAGGGCGCGAGGGGATCATTTATTACGCCTAGCTCTTTCAGGCGAGGAGAACTAATCGTTGCCGTATCTACTTCCGGTGCGGCGCCAGAAGCAGCCAAGAGAGTAAGCACCGAGATCGAGGAGCAGTTCGGGGATGAGTATGAGGAATATATCCGTTTTTTGTCATGGGCCAGACTGGTGATTAAGAAGCGAGTACAGGATGTCTCTCGAAGGAAGCTGTTATTTAAGAAATTGGCTACGATCGATGTTTTGAAGGAAATACGGACCGGTGAGTTCTCACTAAGCAGTGAGGACGAACTGTTATCTTGGATAAATGTTCAGCAGGAGGAGTAAGGAATGACGAAGCGTACGATAGTTGTCGGAACGAGACAGAGCCAATTAGCTCTAACCCAGACAGGACAGGTTATCGATGCCCTGGAGAAGCTCTGTGCGGAGCATAGGCTCCCGTTCAAGTTTGAAATTCGCAAGATCATGACGAAGGGTGACCGTATTCTAGATGTGACTCTGTCCAAGGTAGGCGGTAAAGGCTTGTTTGTCAAAGAGATCGAGCAGGCTATGCTCGACAAGGAGATTGACCTTGCTGTACATAGCATGAAGGATATGCCTTCCGAGCTTCCGGAGGGACTCATCAATGGAGCCATTCCGCAGCGGGTTGAACCCAGGGATGCGTTAATCTCCAAAGAAGGGCTCTCCTTGGAAGAACTACCGCATGGCGCTAAGGTAGGTACGAGCAGCCTGCGTCGTTCCAGTCAGCTTCGTGCGAAGCGACCTGACTTACAGTTGGAGTCGATTCGTGGAAATATTGATTCCCGTCTGCGGAAGCTGGAGACAGAAGGTTTCGACGCGATTATTCTAGCAGCAGCCGGGCTCAAACGGATGGGCTGGGAAGATCGAATTTCTTCACTGCTGCCGGTCGATGTCTGTCTTCCGGCGGTTGGACAAGGGGCTCTTGGGCTGGAGTGCCGTGAAGATGATGCGGAACTCATGGCTCTGCTGTCTTTGTATAACGATCACATTACTTCGCTCACCGTTACTGCGGAGCGGCGCTTCCTCGCTGTATTGAACGGCGGCTGCCAGGTTCCGATTGGGGCCTTTGCGGTGTGGAACGAAGCTGCTGGCGATGTGGCGGCTGGATCGGGTACAGGATTGATTACTTTGACCGGAATGGTCGGTGCACCTGACGGAAGCCTGATCCTAAAAGAAAGTCTTACCGGAGACGACCCGGTCCAGCTTGGGGAAGATGTAGCACAGAAATTAATTTTACAAGGTGCAGATCGAATATTGGCCGCGGTCAGGGAGTGATGGAGGAATGGCTGGAGCAGGTAAAGTATATTTAGTTGGCGCAGGCCCAGGTGATGCGCGCTTAATTACACTGAAGGGGCTGGAGTGCCTAGAGAAAGCGGACGTAGTCGTATATGATCGTCTGGCGAATCCGAGCCTCTTGACGCGGACGAAGCGTGACGTCGAGAAGATTTATGTAGGCAAGACAGTGAACCGACACACGATGAAGCAGGAAGAGATTAATCAACTGCTTGTTGATCTCGCGTTGTCAGGCAAGATCGTCGTCCGTCTCAAGGGCGGAGACCCGACGATCTTTGGTCGCGTCGGTGAAGAAGCCGGTTTGCTGAGGCAGCATAAGATTCCATATGAGATCGTTCCAGGAATAACCGCAGCGATTGCTGTCCCAGCTTATGCGGGTATTCCCGTTACCCATCGAGATATTGCTTCATCCTTATCTATCATTACAGGGCATGAGAGTCAAGACAAGCTGGATCTATCGATTGATTGGGCCAAGTTGACCCAGGCTACGGGTACGCTCGTCTTTATGATGGGATTAGCTAAAATCGGCCATATCGCTGCGCAGCTAATCAAACATGGCAGGCCGCCGGAGACACCAGTTGCTCTTATACGCTGGGGGACCCGCGCGGAGCAGGCCGTATTGATCGGCACGCTGGAAGATATCGAACAGAAGGTATTCAACGCAAAATTCGAATCACCCGCTGTGATCGTCGTCGGCGAGGCGGTCCTGCAGCGCGAGGTGCTGAAGTGGGCCGAGGATATGCCTCTCTTCGGCGCGAGATTTCTGGTGACCCGTTCCCGCTCCCAAGCAAGCGAATTAGTAAAGCAGATCGAGGAGCTGGGCGGAGAAACCTATGAATTTCCGGTCATTGAGACGGTGATGCCGAGTCCGGAATATTTAAATGCGACAGCAAAGGCCCTAGAGGATTTGGATCAGTATGATTGGGTGTTCTTTACGAGCGTCAATGGGGTAGAGTATTTCTTCAGGCACCTGGACAGACTTGGAAAAGACATTCGAACACTGCACTCTGCCCGCATTGCCGCGGTTGGTCCAGCGACCAAGGAAGTGCTGCGCCGTTACGGAATTGCTGCTGAGGAGCTGCCTAGCCAATTTCAGGCTGAAGGTTTGTTCGAAGCTTTTGATCAGCAATTGCTGGCCGGCCAGAAAGTGCTTCTTCCTCGTGGCAACCTGGCTCGCGCCTGGCTGGCTGAGGTGCTTCAGGACAGAGGACTCAGCGTGACGGATGCGGTGATGTACGAGACCGTGCCGATCGGGGATGAGGACGATGAATTGCTTAAGCTGCTGGAGCAGGACGGAATTCATGCTGTTACCTTCACAAGCTCGTCGACGGTGACTAATTTCCTGTCGGCTCTCGGCAGGATGGGAGTGGCTGATCCTGTTCAGGCGCTTGCAGGTGCAGCAATATGCTGTATAGGTCCAGTTACTGCGAAGACGGCAGAGCAAGCTGGATTGAACGTGGCGGTAATCGCTGAGGAGTCTACGATTCCAAGCCTGGTGGCCGGGCTATGTACCTGGAAGCAAGCGCAAAATTCAATACGACGTTAACCTACTTATAGAACTAGGAGGAATTATATATGGCTTTTCCAATTGTAAGACATCGCCGTTTGCGCCAAACTGCGAGCATTCGTGGCCTGGTGCGTGAGACGGTATTAACTGTGGATGATTTCATTCAACCGATCTTTGTCGTTCCTGGCAATGGTATTAAGAATGAAATCACTTCGATGCCTGGGGTATATCAATTTTCATTGGATACGTTGGAACAAGAAATTAAGGAGATTGCCGAACTGGGAATCAGTGCAGTATTGCTATTCGGTATACCGGAGTCCAAGGACAGTGTAGGCTCGGGAGCTTACGCCGAGGACGGCATTGTGCAGCAGGCTACACGCAAGATCAAATCGCTGTATCCGGATCTGCTCGTTGTGGCTGACACTTGCTTATGCGAGTTCACAGATCATGGGCATTGCGGTATGGTACATACCTATGAGCGCGACGGGCATGTATGCGGCGATGTACTGAATGATGAATCGCTGGAATTATTGGTTCGTACAGCGGTCTCCCAAGCGGAGGCAGGCGCGGACATTATCGCTCCATCTAACATGATGGACGGCTATGTCGCAGCGATCCGTGCAGGGTTGGATGAAGCAGGTTTCAGTCAGGTGCCGATTATGGCATATTCCGTGAAATATGCTTCTGCATTCTACGGTCCATTCCGTGAGGCAGCTGATTCGGCTCCGCAGTTCGGAGACCGCAAGACATATCAGATGGACCCAGCCAATGTTCGGGAAGCACTGCGTGAAGCCGAGTCTGATGTGCTAGAGGGTGCGGATATGCTGATGGTGAAGCCGGCTCTGGCCTTCCTCGATGTGCTTCGTGTCGTTCGCGATCAATTTGACCTGCCACTTGTCGCTTACAATGTAAGCGGTGAATACTCACTTGTAAAAGCTGCAGCGATGCAGGGCTGGATTAACGAACGCGCAATTGTAACGGAAATGCTACTTGGCATGAAGCGGGCTGGCGCGGATATCATTATTACGTATTTTGCCAAGGATGCTGCGCGCTGGCTGCGCGAAGGCAAATAATTGATTCCAATAGATTCTACCGAATAAGGTGAGGAGTGAAGCTGCAATGAATGAAATGCTCGGACGCAAGCAGGATGGACGTTCCTATACGGCTTTTGAGGAAGCAAAGCAATATTTGCCTGGAGGTGTGAATAGTCCAGTACGGGCTTACAAGTCCGTTGGATTAACACCGATCTATGCGGAGCATGCCTCCGGTTCAAGAGTATATGATATCGACGGCAACAGCTACATCGACTATGTGGGTTCCTGGGGACCACTCATTATGGGTCATGCTCATCCTGAAGTGGTAAAAGCGCTCCAAGAGGCTGCTGCCAAGGGGACGAGCTTCGGCATGCCTACTTTGCTAGAGACTGAGATGGCGAAGGTGGTCGTAGAGCGCGTACCATCCATCGATATCGTACGGATGGTTAACTCCGGTACGGAAGCGACGATGAGCGCTATCCGGCTAGCTCGGGGATATACAGGCAGAAGCAAGATTTTGAAATTCGAAGGCTCTTATCACGGTCATGCGGATAGTCTGCTGATCAAGGCTGGCTCCGGAGTTGCGACATTAGGCCTCCCGGACAGTCCTGGCGTTCCAGAAGGGGTTGCTTCTAACACGATTGCTGTGCCTTACAATGATCTGGAATCGGTTGAGCTGGCATTCAAGCGCTTTGGCGAAGAGATTGCTGGTGTCATTGTTGAGCCGGTAGCCGGTAATATGGGCGTTGTACTGCCACAGCCAGGCTTCCTTGAAGGTCTGCGTCGTCTGACTACAGAGTATGGCAGCGTGCTTATTTTCGATGAAGTCATGACTGGATTCCGTGTAGGCTTGAACTGTGCACAGGGTCGCTTCGGCATCACACCGGATTTGACCTGTCTGGGCAAAGTCATCGGAGGAGGCTTGCCTGTCGGCGCATATGGTGGTAAGAAGGAGATCATGGAACAGATTGCCCCGTCTGGTCCTATTTATCAAGCAGGAACATTGAGCGGTAATCCGCTGGCAATGACTGCTGGCTTCACGACTTTGTCTCTCTTGACTCCAGAAGTATATGATCGTCTTGAGAACTTGTCGGCCAAATTGGAGGCAGGCTTTACGGCAAACGCGAAGGAGCGTGGACTCCCTTGCACGATCAATCGTGTTGGTTCAATGATGTGTCCTTTCCTGACAGACCAGACAGTGGTCAACTTTGAGACGGCTAAGACCAGTGACCTCGACCTGTTCCGCCGCTACTTCACGGCGCTGTCTGAGGAAGGAATTAATGTTGCGCCATCTCAATTTGAAGGCATGTTCATCTCAGGTGTGCATACAGATGAAGACATCGAGCTAACCATTGAAGCGCATCGCAATGCGTTGAAACGGCTGTGAGTCTGAAGGTGGCAGGCCAGAGGCGGGGTGAATGGCTGGAGCTGATGCCTGGCAGGCTACCCGTGCCGGAGCATGGCGGACGGTATGAAGCGGTTATGGCCTGGCTGCACAATGAGCTAGCAGCGCCGCCCAAGCTATTGAAGACGCTTGAAGCTGAGGGCGGCATCAAGCTGGCGGGGGATCGCCTCCGACTGCTTCTGTTCCCGCCGAAGCAATCTTCTTTTGAGCCAATGGGTACTCCTACGGAGATCTTGTATGAGGATGACTTTTGTCTCGTCGTACATAAGTCTACGGGGATTAAGGTTCATCCGGACGGAGAGAGCCGCGAACCTACACTGGCGAACCAAGTATCTGCTATTTATGCGGAACGTGGAGAGAAGATCGCCCCGCTCCATATTCATCGGCTGGATGAATATACGTCTGGTCCTGTGCTGTACGCGAAGAATGCTTATGCCCAGCTTAAGCTTGATGCGGCGATGGCACGGAAAGAGATCTCTAGGGTATATGTTGCGCTAGTACAAGGGATAGTAAGTCCTACGCTTAGAATCATTGATGAGCCGATTGGGCGGGATCGGCACCACAATCAGCGCCGGCGTGTCTCTCCTTCCGGTCAAAGAGCGGTTACGCATGTTGAACTGATGGAGACGCTGAATCAGGCGAGCTTGGTCCGATTGACACTGGAGACCGGAAGAACGCATCAAATCCGCGTTCATTTAAGTTATGCCGGGCATCCTCTACTTGGAGATGCTCTATATGGAGGCAGCACAAAGCTACTTCCCTACCAAGCGTTGCATGGCGAGAGTCTAATCTTTGCCCATCCGCTTACAGGAGAATTGATTCGAGTAGATGATCCTTGGCCTCAGGAGTGGCTTCGGTTGCGAGAGCAGTTAGCTTTGTCCTAGTTATATATTGATTGAAAGAGCATGCCGGGAAATAGAAGGCATGCTCTTCTTTTTTTAGCATATAGATAGAATGAGCGAAGATTTGGACCATCCATCTTTATGTACGTGTTCAGAAAGTTCGGTTTTCAATACCGCTATATGATTTGCTTCGTGATCAAAAGGGACTTTTTGAACAACCTCTTAAGGGGATGTGGGTCATATTCGGATTTGCTAAAAAAGGAGGTAGTGTTCTTGGTTGATCATTCCTACGGCCTGCGTTTTGATATTTACGAGCGCGTCCATCTATCCGAAGATGTGATCGGCATCGAGGAACTGGAGGAGATTGAACTTTTTCCGAAAATCCAAGTATATCCCGGTGATGAATATGCGGCTCTGCGCGGTCATTTACTGTTATCAGGCCTTTATCGCGGTGAGGGAGAGAGTCGGGAGCTGGAGCATTGGATCCCTGTTGAGATTACGATTCCACTCAGTCGGGTTAATAAGCTAGAGGAGATTACGGTCGAAATCGAAAATTTCGACGTAGATTTGCTTAGCGCTCGCAGCTTGAATATTACGGGAGTTCTATCTTTGCAGGGAATTGAGACGGCCACTATGCGTTCAGAGGCGGAAGAATGGATGGACAGGGAGTATGTAGCCGCGCATGAACCGGTTCTTGGAGCGGAAGAAGTGGAAGAGGTTCAGTCCCAGCAGGATAATTACTCGTATCAGTTGCCTGAAGTTTCGGTAGATCATTCATATGTTGTACAGGAAGCTTTCTCATCCGAACAGCAGGACGGGGCCCGTGAGCAGCACGAAGAACAGAATGAGGAGACGTTATCCTGGCTTGACTCAGCTCCGTTATTGACACCGACATTTACAGCGGACAAGGGGCTTAATGAAGTAGAGCGTCCGTTGGAGACTGTGGAGTGGGAAGAGGCAGAGGAGCCTGATTCGGCAGTATGGTCTGAAGATCAGGATCCAATGGATATACATTCTGAACGAGTGAATGAGACGGAGGCCGTGCTGAAGACAGACAGCTATGTCGAGACTGAAGCGGAGTATGTTAACACGGATGTTGAAGATGCAGGAGCTGTAGAAGTATTTGAGGAAAGTGTTGAACAAGAGAAGGAAGAAGGAGCGCATGCTCAGGAAGAGAAGAAGGAGCTAAAGGTTGCCTTTGGCAGCAAGAAGCATGAAAGCAAGGATCGCGATGAAGGCTTTGGCATCAGCAAGCTGATAAACAATCGTCCAGATAAGGATAATGGTGTAGATTACTTCGAGGAAACTATTGTCATCCCGGATCAGGAAGAAGGAGAAGAGGTTCGTTGGAAGAGCCTGTTCCTGGGCAGAACAGAGGATCAAACTCCGTTCCGTAAGGTTCGTCTCGTGATCGTGCAGCGGGAAGAGACGCTGGATGATATTGCGGAGCGCTACCAGCTTAGCACACGCGAACTACAGCTGTATAACCGTCTGTCCGAGCATAATCTGGCTGAAGGACAAGTGTTATATATCCCTTGATATTATACTGAAGCTCGGCAATGCACAGTCAGTTGAAAGAGTGTTCGCAGGACTATTCAGAGGACCATTAAGGTCGGATCTGAATGGTCCTTTTTGCTTCAGCCAACTTCTAACGAAACCTACGAACGCTATTTCGGCAAATAAACGGCGATATAAAACGTAACGGAAATGAGTGTAATTATATGGTGGGGATTTCGCTGTAATTGGTTGATTTTTAACAAATAGAGAACCACATTTCCGTTAAAATTTCAAATCGATCAATATGGCTGAAATAACGGCTGTCATTTCCGTTAAAATGAGTTGGGAGTTTAAGGGACAAGCTAAGAGATGAACCTGAGGATGAACTAGAGAGCAACTAGAGAGAAGATAGCTAATTGTGCGTTTGTCATATTGACTCATAGCCTTATCCACGTTATGATAATATAGATTTTACAAAGATATGCTATTTCTTATTTTCTAAGACACCTATTGTTATCAAAATAAGATTTTCTGAACACACTAAATGTAAAGACTTGGAACGGGAAGAGTAGGAAGTGAGCCCTTCAGAGAGCGGAGTTGTATCGCTGGAAGATTCCGCAGGATACTGCTATCCGAAGTCGCCCGGGAGTCGTCCGTTTGAACTGGTGATGTCTCACCATTAGAGCGGGCCGGTTGCAGCCGTTATCTGTATAAGTGTCGCAAGCGACAAGCTATGCTTGACTGAATTGCCAGGCCAATGCCAGGCAACTTGCGAAACAAAGGTGGTACCGCGAAAGATAAAGCCTTTCGTCCTTTGAGACGAGAGGCTTTTTGTGTTTTCTGCCGTCGCGAATCATTACAGGCTTCTTGAACTTGTTGGCCTGAATTCGCCTAGGCTACGCTGAATTGTAATGGAGGTTGAAGCAAAAATGACGGAAAACCAAGCATCACAAACTACGGCAGAAATGCCAACGACTTATGATCCAAAAGCCGCGGAGAACAAATGGTACCGTTACTGGATGGAGAATGAGTTCTTCAAAGCGGGCATGCGGCCTGAAGCTGAGCCTTTTACGATCGTAATTCCACCGCCTAACGTAACGGGTATGCTGCATATTGGACATGCGCTAGACTTCACGCTGCAGGATATTCTGATCCGTACCAAGCGGATGCAGGGCTACGATGCCTTATGGCTGCCAGGCTCGGACCATGCGGGAATCGCTACCCAGACCAAAGTGGAGCAGAAGCTGCGTGAGCAGGGGATAAGCCGCTATGATCTGGGCCGTGAGAAGTTCCTTGAGAAAGTGTGGGAATGGAAGGAGCAGTATGCCAATACGATCCATGAACAATGGGCCAAAATGGGGCTGTCGCTTGACTATTCACGCGAGCGGTTTACGCTGGATGAAGGTCTGTCTCAGGCTGTTCGCGAAGTATTCGTGAAGCTGTATGAGAAGGGGCTGATTTATAAAGGCAGATATATCATCAACTGGGACCCAGTCGCTCGTACGGCCTTGTCCGATATTGAAGTAGAATACAAGGAAGTTAACGGACATTTGTATCATCTGCAATATCCGCTTAAGGATGGGGACGGGTATATTACGGTTGCCACGACACGTCCGGAGACGATGCTCGGCGATACAGCTGTCGCGGTTCATCCTAAGGATGAGCGCTACAGCCATTTGATCGGCAAATCGCTTGTTCTGCCAATTGTAGACCGCGAAATTCCGATCATCGCTGATGAATATGTTGACAAGGAATTTGGTAGCGGTGCAGTTAAGATCACTCCAGCTCATGACCCGAATGACTTCGAGGTAGGTCAGCGCCATGATCTGCCGCAGATTATCGTCATGGACGAGAACGGTAAGATGAACGAGGCAGCTGGCAAGTATGTGGGCCTGGATCGCAGCGAATGCCGTAAGCAGATCGTGAAAGATTTGCAGGATATGGGCGTATTGATTAAAATTGAGGACCACCTGCATCAGGTAGGCCATAGTGAACGGACCGGAGCAGTTATAGAGCCGTATTTGTCCCTGCAATGGTTCGTCAAAATGAAGCCGCTCGCTGAGGCTGCAATTGCAGCGCAAAACTCGGGCAAAGGTGTAGAATTCGTTCCGGAACGGTTCGAGAAAACCTACCTGCAGTGGATCGAGAATGTTCGCGACTGGTGTATTTCCAGACAATTATGGTGGGGGCATCGTATTCCGGCCTGGTATAGCGAGGAGACCGGAGAGATGGTTGTTGCCCGCAGCGAGGAAGAAGCCCGCGCCAAGCTCGGACGGGATGACCTTAAGCAGGATGAGGATGTACTGGATACATGGTTCAGCTCTGCCTTGTGGCCGTTCTCGACGCTAGGTTGGCCAAATGAGGAGAGCGAGGATTTTAAACGCTATTTCCCAACAGACGTACTTGTTACCGGATATGATATTATTTATTTCTGGGTAGCTCGTATGATCTTTACTTCGCTTGAGTTCACAAGCGAAATGCCGTTTAAGCATGTGTTAATGCATGGTCTCGTTCGTGACAGCGAAGGCAAGAAGATGTCCAAATCCCTGGGCAACGGGGTAGACCCGCTCGATATTATCGAGAGATATGGTGCTGATGCAATGCGCTATATGATCTCGACGGGCAGTACGCCTGGTCAGGACGTTCGCTTCCATTGGGAGCGCGTAGAACAAGCACGCAATTTCGCCAATAAGATCTGGAATGCTTCACGCTTCGCTCTGATGAACATGGAAGGAGTATCCTATGAGGACATCGACATTAACGGGGACCTTTCGACTTCAGATCGCTGGATTTTACATCGCTTTAATGAGACGGCTCGGGATGTAACGCGTCTAATCGATTCCTATGAATTTGGCGAAACAGGCCGTGTATTGTACAATTTCATCTGGGATGATCTCTGTGACTGGTATATTGAATTCGCGAAGCTGAGCTTCTATGGTGAAGATGCGGATGCCAAGCGCAAGACACAATCGGTGCTTGCTTATGTGCTCGATCGTACGCTGAGACTGATCCATCCGTTCATGCCGTATATTTCCGAGGAAATATGGCAGCATTTGCCGCACAGTGGCGATACGATTACTTTGGCTGAATGGCCTAAGTATGACCCTGCGCTGGAAGCACCGGATGCAGTTCAGGAGATGAATCTACTCATCGACATTATCCGCTCGGTTCGCAACATTCGTGCTGAAGTGAACGTACCGATGAGCAAGAAAATCGAGTTGATCGTTAAGCCGGGCTCCTCCGAGCTGCTTGACATTCTTAACCGTAACGGGCATTATGTTCGCCGGTTCTGTAACACATCTGATTACGAAGCCTCACTGAAGATAGAAGCACCGGATAAAGCAATGACAGCGATTGTCACAGGAGCGGAATTGTATTTGCCGCTGGCCGGCCTGATTGATATTAGTCAGGAAATCGCTCGTCTGGAGAAAGAAATTGACCATTTGAATAAAGAAGTAGAACGTGTGGAGAAGAAATTGTCCAATCAAGGTTTTGTCTCCAAAGCACCTGCCAAGGTGATTGAAGAAGAGCGCGCCAAGATGGATGATTACTCTGCCAAACGCGACAAGGTGCTTGCACGAATCAATGAATTAAAAGCCTAGTGCCGTTGCCTCTACGTCCTTGCAATAGAACAATCGGATTGTTATCAGAGGTAACAGTCCGATTGTTCTGCGCTGAGGCGTAAGGATTTGGATCAGGGGACAGGCAATCCATAATTTTAACTATATAGGTTCAAAAAGGTCGGTTTTCAGCACCGAAGCTTAGGCTCCCGATGTGCGTTTTTTCAAAACGCTTCAGTTGGATGAAGCTAGGGTCTGAGGAGCGGAGCGTACGTAGTGGACACCTGGAATGTTTCCGGAGGAAACATTCCTTCGTAAGCATTCGCTTAAACCCCGCTGAATTCAAGATTCGATGTCGAGATCACTTCACTGATTTTGCTTCGTGATCAAAGCGGACTTTTTGAACTACCTTTTTATAAATCATAGACGAAGGTGAATTTCATGGGGGCTCATACTGAGGAAGGAAACAAGCAATCTCTGCAGGATTATAACGAAGCGGTAGAATGGATTAATGGGCTAATTGCGTTCGGGATCCGTCCAGGACTGGAGCGTATTGAGCTCATGATGGAGCGTCTCGGCAACCCACAGCGCAAGTTAAAATTTATCCATGTTGCAGGAACGAATGGCAAGGGGTCTTCATGCGCTTTTCTAACATCTACATTAATGAAGGCCGGCTTTGATATAGGAACCTTTACTTCTCCTTATATCACCAAGTTTACGAACCGATTTCAATTTAATGGTCAGGACATTCCGGAGGCTACTCTGGTATCATTATCGAATCGGATCCTGCCTCTCGTAGAGGAAATCGCCGATTCTGAGCTAGGTTCGCCAACGATGTTCGAGGTAAGTACAGCGATTGCGATTTTATATTTTGCAGAAGAATGTTATCCTGATGTCGTAGTATGGGAGACAGGTCTCGGGGGAAGGATGGATGTAACAAATATTGTTACGCCTATCGTCTCGTTGATTACAAATATCGGCATGGATCATACCGATGTATTAGGCGATACCATAGAGCAGATTGCTAGAGAGAAGGCCGGGATCATCAAGCCCGGTGTTCCTGTCGTGAGCTGTGTAGAACAGCCGGAAGCGATCGAAGTGCTACGCAGAACAGCTCAAGAGCAACGGTCTACCCTATACTTGCTTGGAGAACAGTTCACCTGCGAACGGCTAGAGGGTGATGATCATGAGCAATCCATGAACTTTCATGGTCCGTTCCGGGAGCTTGTGCTGAGGCTCTCGCTGCTTGGCGAACATCAATGCAAGAACGCGGCCGGAGTCATGATGGTGCTTGAGGTGCTTCGTCAGTATATGGCTTTTGTGCTTGAGGATGAAGCGATCCTGTCTGGCTTCCACAGTACGGCTTGGGCGGGAAGAATGGAACAGGTGAACAGTGAGCCTCGTATTGTGCTCGATGGGGCACATAATCCGGAAGGAGCTCAGATGTTAGCTAGAAGCATTCCGGACATCTATAAGTATCGCAAGCTGAATTTGATGATGGGCATGCTGGCAAATAAGCATCATCGTGGCTACTTGGAGCATATATTACCAATAGTGGATACGCTTATTTTGACCGAGCCTGACTTTCGTAAGAAAATGGATGTGGAGGCGCTCCATAGTATTGTGGAGCAGCTTAAAGTAACGAAAGCAAAAGAAAACTTGGAAATTATCGTAGAACGCGACTGGAAAAAGGCTTTAGAGCTATTGATGTCGCGGACGGAACGGGAGGATTTAGGAGTGGTTACAGGTACGTTGTACATGATTTCTGACGTGCGCGCGACTCTCTTACATCACACCGATTCTGAAAAAGGCTGGTGACCATATTGTTAAATACTAGAGAACAACATGTACATTTTATAGGTATCGGCGGTTACGGAATGAGCGCCATTGCACGTGTAATGCTGGAGATGGGCTACACGGTAACCGGATCGGATGTAGCTTCCCAGGAATTGATCGAGAAGCTGAAGGCGAAGGGGGCCAAGGTCTATATCGGCCATACGGCTGAGCAAGTTGACGGCGCCGATCTGGTCGTATATTCGACAGCTCTTCCGAAGGACAATGTAGAACGGGTTGAAGCGCAGGAACGGGGAATCCCGGTTCTGCATCGTTCACAAATGCTGGCCCGTCTGCTTAACGAACGGACAGGAGTGGCGGTTGCCGGAGCGCACGGAAAGACGACGACTTCATCGATGATCGCACTTGTGATGGAGCAATGTGGAATTGATCCAACATATATTATCGGCGGAGAAATCCTGGATATCGGTACAAATGCTAAGGCAGGGCAAGGGAAATACGTCGTTGCCGAGGCAGACGAGAGCGATGGCTCATTTCTTCAATACCATCCTTCGCTAGGAATTGTAACGAATATTGAGGCGGATCATCTAGAGAATTATGGCGGGGATTTCGGACGGCTCAAGGAAGCGTATGTGCAATTCCTTAATCAGATTAAGCCGGACGGGGCAGCTATCGTATGCGGCGATGACGATATTCTGGGCGAATTATTGCCTAAGTTGAACTGCAACATCATCACTTATGGAATTGACTCTGTCTGTGATTATAACGCTGAAGATATGGAGCTTGGCGATCGATATGTGTCGTATACAATGAAACGTGGCGACGAGAAGCTTGGAACGGTAGAGTTGTCGGTTCCAGGTAAGCATAATGTGTATAACTCCATGGCAGCGGTTATTGTCTGTCTGGAGGCAGGAGTTCCGTTTGTGGAGATCGCTGCTGCAATCAAGCATTTTCATGGAGCCAAGCGTCGCTTTCAGGTCCTTGGCGATAGTAAGGGCATCCTCATTATCGATGATTATGCCCATCATCCGACAGAGATCGAGGCGACGATCGCTGCCTCTAAAGCGACCGGCAAGCGGATTATCGCTGTGTTCCAGCCGCAGCGTTATACGAGAACCTTCTTCTTGCTAGATGCCTTTAGCAGAGCCTTTGGTGGTGCGGATGAGGTAATCATTACCGATATTTATTCACCAGCCGGAGAGAAGCAAATCGAGGGGATTAACTCCTCGAAGCTGGTCGAATTGATTAAGGAGAACAGCAATGCCGGGGCAAGATACTTGCCTACGAAGCAGGACGTGATTGCTGATCTGGAGAACCGACTTCAACCTGGGGATCTTGTGCTCACCATGGGGGCTGGCGATATCTGGAGAGTTGGGGACGAATTATCCAAGCGAATCTCCCAATAGCTTATTCGCATTTGAAAAATTGATTCGGAGAGAGAACCTTCATGTTCATATGTTTGCATATGAATATGGAGGTTCTTTGATATGTGCTTGCACTTTGTGTATCCGTTTATAAGATTTTTGCGCCGCCGGAACCGTTCTTTTTTTCGCAACTTGTCCTTTGGGGAGCATATATTCCGGCTCCAGGACATAAGGTATGTTAGGAGAATGGACAAGGAGCGTGCGGATCGTGAACAAGGCGAAAATGACCTTTCGGTTTGACAAGCAGGGCAAGGAGATCGTAGCTGAGGAACCATTGTATCAGGCATGGATTCATAAGAATGATGAAGCATCAATGTTTGATAGGACGCAGGAAGTGCAGGAAAGAGAGCAAGATGAAGATAGGTATATTCAAACATCAGCAGCTCGTACACCTACGAATCTTAGCCTAGAAGACCAGACGCCAGCGCCTCGCAGCACCGAGGTTTACCCCGTATTGGGACAAGCTAATCGAGAGGAATCGCAGCATTCGGATTCAGAGTATGACGAATATGGCTTCGAGCATACACAGGGTACATTCCGTACTGTCGAGACCCTAGTAGACTATAGCGACCCATTTTCAGAATACACCGGGGCAGGAGGAGTCGTTGTCCCCTCCAGTTCTATCAGACCTCCTAAAAATTCTTGGTGGAAGATGGCCGGATCGGTAACTGGAGCCATTGTAACTGGAGCATTATTCGGTTTTGTAGTTCTATCCATCTTCAATCAGGAGATAACTCTGCCGATTCCCGGCATTAATGTGCCGAAGCAGTCGGCAGCCGGGCAATCCACAGATATTCCTGTCATGGGACAGATCATTGAAGAAGAGCAGGGGGATGCTAACCCCAAGGAGCTAGTGAATATCGCCTTGCCGTCCGGGACATATTATTTCCTTCAATATGGTGTGTTCAGTACGGCTCAAGGCGTTGAGCTAGCCCAGAAGGAACTACAATCTTCGGGAGTCGCAGCGGCGAGAGATACGGTAGATACTAAGCGGGTGTATGCAGGGTTATCCGTCGACCGGGAACAGGCCAAACTGCTGAGCAGTCAGCTTAAATCAGCGGGAGTCAATCTGATCTTGCATGAGATAACCCTACCAGCTTCAGCGATGATGGAGTATGAGGGGGATACCAAGCCGCTTGAACAATATATGGCACAGAGTGCTGAACTAGTGGAGCTTCTCAGTACATTCTCGGCTGCAAGACTAAGTGAAGCCGACCCAGGTCCGCAAAGTGCGAACGAAATTACGGAGCTAAGCCAAAAGCATCAGCTGTGGACAGAGAGCGCTGCAGTGGTTCGTGGTAATATATCGGCAAATTCGGGAGCGATGACGGGCACCATGGATAAGGCGATGAACAGCGCTATTGAAGCGTTGTCCGAATACAACAAGAAGCCTTCCAAATCGCTTTTGTGGGAAGTACAAGATGAACTGATGCACTTCATTCTAAGCGAGCAAGAACTGCTTCATAGTTAAAATAGATGGAAAGCATAGGAATAATGATGAATCAGGCAGGAAAGGGAATTGGAAATACTTCCCCCTGCCTTTTTTGTGTTTGTATTGCGGGTGAAATAACCTTATAATAATGAAGTGTCAAAAAATGGCGAGGTTGACAACAGATTAGTATGTTATATCGTCATTATTTGATATTTACCCCTATTTTAATGCTTGAAGGAGAGACCTAGTCTTGGAATCCAATGTACCACGCCATATTATATTGGCATCGACCTCACCGCGTCGTCGGGAATTGATTGCTACCTTAGGTATTCCCTTTGACATTGTTCCTAGCCATGCTGATGAGAGCACATCGGAGAAGTTGACACCAGAGCAGATTGTACAGGAACTTGCCAGACGGAAAGCCGAAGCGGTATATCATTCTACATCATTCGACGGAGATTCTGCAGGAATTATCGTCGGGAGTGATACGGTTGTCGTCAGGGATGGGACCGTGCTAGGTAAACCGCAGAATGAGCAGGAAGCTGCTGCGATGCTGCGTTCTCTTCAGGGCAGGAGCCATATCGTGTATACAGGAGTCGCTTGCATAGATAGCCGGACCGGAGAGGCCCTCGTTGACTATCGTTCAACGATCGTCACGATGAAGCCGCTGAATGAGCGCGAGATTGAAGCTTATGCAGCTAGCGGAGAAGGACTCGATAAAGCCGGTGCCTACGCGATTCAAGGTTTAGGAGCAACGATTGTTACAGGTATAGAAGGTTGCTATTTCAATGTTGTCGGCTTACCGTTATCGTTACTTGTAGATATGCTTGGCCAATTTGGAGTAAGAGTATTGTAGAAATGTAACAAAAACAATTGAAAATCCGTTTATTCTAGGAAGTGATAAAGCATATCCTTTCGAATTGAGTTTGTGTCAATGGTCCGTTAAGGACTGGGCAACTAATATTCGGAAGAGAGGGATTCATTTATGAATATGACACCGTATATGCTGCGTGACTTTCCTAGCGAGGAGCGCCCGCGTGAACGGATGATGAACAATGGAGCAGGGGCGCTAAGTCAAGCTGAGTTATTAGCGATATTGCTGCGGATCGGAACGAAGAATGAGTCGGCCGTCCACATGGCGCAGCGGATTCTCGCCGATATCGGCGGTATTCGCGCTCTGGTAGATCTTAGCCTGGAGGAATTGACCAAGATGAAGGGGATCGGTATGGCGAAGGCTGTACAGATCAAGGCTGGGATTGAACTTGGACAGAGGCTGGCCAAATCGCGCTTGCCAGAGACGGTAAGTATTCGTAGTCCACAGGATGCGGCCAATATACTGATGGAACAGCTTAGGTATTTATCTAAGGAACATTTTGTATGTCTTTTTTTGAATACGAAAAATCATATCATTGCTCAAGAGACGCTTTCCGTAGGAAGCCTGAACGCATCGATTGTTCATCCTCGCGAAGTGTTTCGTGCTGCTATTAAATGCAGCAGTGCATCGATCGTCTGTGCTCATAATCACCCAAGTGGAGATCCGACACCAAGCCCGGAGGACATCCGGATGACGCGTCGCTTGTGTGAAGCTGGCGAGATTGTGGGAATTGATGTACTCGATCACGTCGTGATTGGAGACGGTCAATTCGTAAGTTTGAAGGAGCAGGGTTTGATGTAATATAATTGATTAGATACAGGAAGAAAGGAAGATTACAGCATGTTTGGTGGCTTTTCGAAGGATTTAGGAATTGATTTGGGGACTGCGAATACCCTTGTTTATATCCGTGGCAAAGGAATTATTGTGAGGGAGCCCTCGGTGGTTGCCATCCATACTGATAATAAGAATATCGTAGCCGTAGGGGAGTCAGCTAAGAAGATGATCGGCAGAACTCCGGGCAATATCCGTGCGATCCGTCCGATGAAGGACGGAGTTATCGCAGATTTCGATACGACGGCAACGATGATTAAATATTTTATTCGTTCGGCACAAAAACAGCGTTCGATGTTCCAACGCCATCCTAACGTAATGGTGTGTGTTCCTTCCGGAATTACAGCGGTGGAGCAGCGTGCTGTAGAAGATGCGACGAAGCAGGCGGGTGCCCGTGAGGCTTATACAATCGAGGAGCCTTTTGCTGCAGCGATTGGTGCCGATCTCCCGGTTTGGGAACCGACAGGTAGTATGGTCGTGGATATCGGTGGCGGTACGACAGAGGTTGCAGTCATCTCCCTCGGCGGGATCGTAACGAGCAAATCGGTACGTGTAGCCGGTGATGAAATGGACGAATCGATCATTCAATATATTAAACGTCAATATAATTTAATGATCGGGGAGAGAACGTCCGAGCAGCTTAAGATGGATGTCGGTTCTGCGCTCGCGTTGGAGAAGGTTGAGACGATGGAAATCCGTGGACGCGACTTGGTTACCGGATTGCCAAAGACGATCACAATTACTTCCGATGAGATTACAGAAGCACTTAATGATACGGTAAGTGCGATTGTCGATGCTGTAAAAGTAACGCTTGAGAAATGTCCGCCAGAGCTTGCGGCCGACATTATGGATCGCGGTATTGTGCTTACAGGCGGAGGCGCGCTGCTTCGCAATCTGGATAAGCTGCTTGCTAGTGAGACAGGAATGCCTGTCATCGTTGCAGATAATCCACTGGATTGCGTAGCGATTGGTACGGGCCGGGCTCTCGATAATATTCATCTGTTTAAGACCAAGAACAGTTCGACACTTCGTTCCAGACGTTAAGATCGGGCGAATGTGAAGATGATAATGATTAGCGGCGCCGTCCATTTTGGGCGGCCAAGCCGCTTTTCTATTTGTATCCATTGCCAGAAACGGATTCGTTCGTCATAGACGAGGGGCCGTTTCTGCTTGTTTAAGATTGCGGATTTCATGATTGCCGTATATCTTACGGCCAGGTTGCCAAAGAAGTTACTCTGTTATTAGTGTTTCTGGAAATTTGTTTGTTTCAAGACGACCTGTGGCAAGGTACAATTAGAAGAAATACGAAGGATTGGAGGGTGCTTACACTGTTTAAGCTGCTCGGCAACAAAAGATTATTTGTTTTGTTGATAGGACTTATTCTATTTATTGCGGTGATGGGCTTTACCCTCGGATCAAGAGCAGGCTTATCCTGGCCGGAGAAGTTTGTGAAGGATACGGTAGGCTTCGTGCAATATATATTCTATAAACCTACCTCATATATAGCAGGTATTGTAGAGGACATCTCCGACCTGCGCTCTCTCCAGGAAGAGAATGAACAACTGAAGATTGCTTTATCTCATTACACGCGCGACAAAGTTAGATTTAACCGACTCGAGCAGGAGAATGAGCAACTTAAGAAGGATCTTGATTTTACCAAGGCCCAGAAAGAACAATTTAACTATGTTTGGAAGATTGCTCAGGTTGTAAGCGTCAATGATGATCCAATTAACCGATCGATTGTCGTGAACATCGGCGAGCGGGAGGGCGTTAAGGAAGGAATGGCTGTATCGTCTGCAGAAGGATTGGTTGGCGTAATTAGCCATGTGAGTCACTTCACTTCTACCGTCAAGTTAGCGACAACGATGGATGCCAAGGACCCGAATTCCAATGGCATTGCAGTAACTGCTCAAGGTAAGGAAAATGATGTGTTTGGAGTCATTGAATCTTATGATCAGGCAACCGGCAATTTCCTCATGTCTCGGATTACTTCGCCTTCCCCACTTACCGAGGGCGATCTGATCGTCTCTTCGGGCGTCGGTGGTGTATTCCCTCGGGGAATGGTGATCGGTGCAGTGAAAAACATTGATGTTGGTCAATATGGTCTGACATATACAGCCACGGTGGAACCGGCAGCAAGCTTTACCGATTGGAAGGAACTATTCGTGGTGTTTGCTCCGGAGGTTGAGGAATAGTGATGAATAGGAAATCTGTATTGATTTTGCTGCTGTTCGTCCTGTTCATTATAGAAGGTACGATCATCCCCTGGCTGATCCCTTACTCATGGCAGACGCGCCTATTTCCTCATCTGGTCTTTGTCGTGATTATGTATTTTTCTATCTTTGAGAACCGCCATACTGGGTTGGTTCTTGGTATTATCTTCGGATTGTTGCATGATATTGTTTTCTATGGAGCTATCATCGGGTCGTATTCTTTTGCGATGGGATTTACGGGCTATCTGGTCGGGGTTCCGTCGCGGTCGCGCCCGATGCCACTCCCCATGGTACTGATCGTCATTATACTTGGAAGTCTGTTGTTGGACTCCACGCTGTTTGGCATCTATTCCTTGTTCGAGCTCACTCATCAACCTTATTCGTGGGCGTTCGTCAATCACATTATTCCGAACCTGTTCGTTCAATTTGTATTTGCACTGGCGATTTATGTGCCGTTAAGACGGCAGCTTGAGATTATTACGAAGCGCCGTTCTCCGGAACAGAAGTCCTAAACTTCGTATATTTCAATGAATGCAAGCAGGAACTTGTTTGCCTCTGCGCGAATTGAATAAGAGGGAGGGACAGGCTTATGACGGTGAAATCCAACCATGTGACAATTAAGGGCATCAAGGATGGCCTGGTTTTCCTGTTTGACGATAATTGCGAATTCGAAGCTCTTCTTGAAGAATTACGTTATAAATTGGAGCACAGCCATCAGAACATACTAACCGGTCCGATTATTCATGTTGATGTGAAATTCGGAATGAGAGTGATCTCGGACGAAGAGAAGGAAGCGCTGCTTGATATATTGAAGCAAAAAGGAAACTTGCTCATTCGTTCCGTAGACACGCCGGGCGTGGTAACTGAAGAGGATACGGCGAAGATTACGACGATGTGCGGAATGATTCGTTCCGGGCAGGTGCTGCATCATGAAGGCAATCTGCTCTTCCTAGGAGACGTTAATCCCGGGGGGACGATCACGTGCACCGGAGATATTTTAATATTGGGAGCTCTTAGAGGGATGGCCCATGCCGGCTATACTGGCAATGAGGAGGCGGTCATAGCCGCCTCTTATTTGGCACCCACGCAGCTTAGGATCGCAGAGATCATCAGCAGGCCACCGGACGAGTGGGAGAATCGAGAGACAAGTATGGAGTTCGCTTTTTTACGTGAAGGGAAAATGCAGATAGACAAGATTACGAATATGCTCCGGGTCAGGCCGGATTTAAACGTGTTCAAAGGGGTGTAATTGATGGGAGAAGCTATCGTTGTCACGTCTGGCAAAGGCGGCGTCGGCAAAACGACGACATCAGCTAATATTGGCACAGCACTTGCGTTGCTCGGCAAGAAGGTCTGTCTGGTCGATACAGATATCGGTCTCAGAAATCTGGATGTCGTCATGGGTCTGGAGAATAGGATTATCTATGACCTGATCGATGTGGCAGAAGGACGTTGCCGCTTGAATCAAGCACTTGTGAAGGACAAACGGTTCGATGAATTGTATATGCTTCCTGCAGCGCAGACGAAGGATAAGAATTCTGTGTCGCCTGAGCAAGTGAAGGATATCGTTCTGGAATTGAAGAAGGAATATGAATATGTCATTATCGATTGTCCTGCGGGTATTGAGCAGGGGTTCAAAAATGCGATTGCTGGCGCTGATCAGGCTATCGTAGTTACGACGCCGGAGAATGCAGCAGTACGTGATGCGGACCGTATTATCGGGCTGCTGGAAAATTCGCAAATTTCTTCTCCCAAGCTGGTGGTGAACCGAATTCGCACGAATATGGTGAAATCGGGTGACATGCTGGATATCGATGATGTTCTTCAAGTGTTGAATATCGATTTGCTCGGTATCGTCCCTGACGATGAGCTTGTAATCAAGGCGGCCAATTCAGGCGAGCCTACGGTAATGAATCCGGAATCGATGGCCGCGATTGCCTACCGTAACATCGCACGTCGAATTCTGGGGGATACCGTGCCGCTGATGCTTTTGGAACAGAAGCAGGGTAGATTCAAACGTTTCAAGAAGTTTTTTGGAATGGGCTGATCTTATATATACATGAATGAACCGGTGCCAGCGGCATCGGTTTTTTGTCCTGGCTGCAGGTACTCCCTACGCAAGTATTCATTCGTACTGAAGATAAGCTTGTTCATATTCTGACGCTGCTGTTCATAAATATAGAGTATGACAAAGCGGGCTGCTGTTCTAAGCTGGAGCAGAAGCAAGATCATTTATCAGAAGCAAGCAGCCTGAGCGGAGGAATGAGAACGATGGATGTGAAGTCGAATGTTAAGAAGCGGCGTGAAGAGAGGATCAGACAGCTAACCTCGGTAGAGGCGTACAAGCCGGTTCTCCAGGATAGAATACGCAACGATCATCCATACCGGCCGTCCGTCCAGTCCGGGCAAGGGAACATTGCCGGCTATAGCAGCGTGTCGGATGAGGTAGAACCCGATCCGGAATTGCTTTGGAAGAGAGGACAAGGCCGCTGGCAAGATATTGGCGGCAATAATTCCGGAGGGCGCGAAGGAGATGATTATTTCGGAGGTAGGCGGAGGCCTAGCTTCTGGACATCACTGTTTCTTCGACTTATGTTGAGTGCGCTTATATTTGTAGGCATTTGGGGTATCGAACGATATGAACCCGATTGGGCATTTCCGGTAAGGGCTTTTGTAGCCAGGGCTTTAACAGAGGAAATTGATTTTGGCGCTATCGAGGCCTGGTATGAGAGGAATATCGGCGGTGCTCCATCCTTCATTCCCATCTTCAAGCATAATGAGGATAAAGGTATGAAGGTTGGCGCAGCTGGCGGATTTATATCGCCGTTAACCGGGCATCTAGCCAATCCCTTCGCCCTCAGTCTGAAAGGGGTGGAGGTCATCCCGAAGGAGCTGGAAGCAGATCGTACGATGGTGAGAAGTGTTGATACTGGACGTGTGCTGGACGTGAAGCTAGACGCCCTGACCGGAATGACTGTAACGATACAGCATTCGAACGGCTATAAATCCATATATGGACATCTGGAACAGGCTATAGTCAACAAGGGCGATTGGGTTGAAGGGGGCGACTCCATCGGAAGCCTTGATTCTGGAGAAGGGGATACACTTCCAACCCTATATTTCGCATTAAAAAAGAATGATCGATTTATCGATCCGGCGGATGTGATCTCGTTTGATTAAGTGGAACGGCATCAAGATTTCGGTACATCCTTTCTTTGTTATCATCATGCTTGCTTCGGTACTAACTGGCCATTTTCTGGAGCTCATCGCCTTGTTTACAATTGTATTCATTCATGAAATAGGACATGTATTCGCCGCCCGATGCTTTGGCGTTCAAGTGTTGGCGATTCAGATGCTACCCTTCGGTGGGGTTGCGGAAATGGAGGACACGAGCCACCTCACGGTACGAAGGGAGATCGTAATCGCCTTGGCCGGACCTTTGCAGAATATTCTTCTAATCGGAGTGTCGCTGCTGCTACATGTTTGTGGATTATGGGAAGGGGCTTTCTTTCTCTATTTTATAAATAGCAATCTCATCATCGCCCTATTTAACTTACTTCCGATTCTTCCATTGGATGGAGGAAAGATATCGCAAGCTCTAATCAGTTTAATACTGCCATTTCATCTGACACTAGTCTACTCCTTGCGAATAAGCTTGTTATTCAGCCTCATGGTGGTTGTCTACTCTGTGCTCCCGCCTCTGCATGGACAAGGTATGCTGAATTTAAATTTACTGCTGGTAGGATTATTTCTGCTCTATTCAAATTGGACGGATTACCGTAATATCCCTTATCGGTTCATGCGTTTTCTCGTTAATCGGGACCAGTCATTTGTTCGCCACTGGATGACCGGGGGGCTCGCTCAGCCAATTGTAGCGAATAAAGCGAAACCTTTAGAACAAATCTTACGTCTATTTAGAAGACAGAAGTACCATTTTATATATGTCATGAACCGGCAGGGCGATATTGTGGCTGTCTTGCCAGAACAGAGAATTATTTCCTCTTATTTACGGGGCAAGCCTAGGGATTAGTAGGACTATATCATGTTATAATGGTAGAGCAGTTTTGATAGAAAGTAAGGCAAAGGGTGAGATGATGAAGCGAATGATTGTTCACTGCGGCCCTGATTCCACCCAAATGGCGCTGCTGGAAGATGGCAGATTGGTGGAGTATGCAGCAGAGAGTTCTCAGAGACGGGGACTGGTGGGCAGCTTTTTTAAGGGCAAGGTTGTGAATGTTGTTCCTGGTATGCAGGCTGCTTTTGTTGATATTGGACAGAAGAAGAATGCATTTCTTTATATTGATGACTTGCTTCACCCGCATTTGGAGAGACAGCCGCGGCAAAAGCCAGCGATTACGAGCCTGCTCAAAGCAGGACAAGAACTGATTGTCCAGGTTGTTAAGGATGCGTTAGGCAACAAGGGAGCTCGGGTTACGACTCATTATTCATTACCAGGTAGATGGCTCGTCTATATGCCTACTGCAGGGTATGTTGCTGTATCTAAGAAAATCGGACACGAAGACGAGAGATCAAGACTAAGAACGATTGGCGAGGAATTGCGCACAGAAGATGAGGGACTTATTCTGCGGACGGTTGCGGAAAATGCAGATCCAGCTTCAATCGCAGAGGATCTGGGTATGCTTCGTGACCGTTGGAGCCATATCCAGGCCACGGCGAAGAAGATCGGTGCGCCAAGCCTATTACATCATGATCTTGGAATGGTTCAACGGCTTATGCGCGATATCTATAGTCCTGAGACGGATGAGTTGATTATGGATTGTCCAGAGCAGTTGGAACAGACGAATGAATTTCTTGGTACGATGCTTCCGGGAAAATTCCCCAAGCTTACGGTGTATGAGGGGGGGGACGGATTATTTGAGCATTATGGAATTCGTCAGCAGTTGGAGAAGGATTTCCAGCGCAAGATCTGGCTTCCAGGCGGCGGGTACATAGTATGGGATAATACTGAGGCGATGACCGTAATTGACGTGAATACCGGCCGCTTTACCGGCGGACAGACGCTGGAAGAGACGGTATTCCAGACTAATATGGAAGCTGCGCAGGAGATTGCCAGACTCGTACGGCTTCGTGATGCCGGCGGTATTATTATCATCGATTTCATTGATATGGATCGGGAAGAGCATCAGGGTGCGGTATTGGACATGCTGGAATCTTCATTGGATGGGGATCGGACACAGCATCATGTTCTGGGCTGGACCAAGCTGGGCCTGCTGGAGATGACCCGCAAGCGGGTGCGAGAAGAAAGTGTATTGCTGCAAAATGATTAATAAGTGCCTGATCGTTAATACGATATGAAAACCATGAAACCACACTTCAAATAGAAATGTGGTTTCTTTGTGTGCTAAAAATATTCTATCATCGTCATTCTTAAGGGGATAGTAATAGCTGAAGTAAATCATAGAAACAGTGATTACTATCCTAATACTCCTATCATCAAAATTCCGCAGAAGATGATGATGGAGGTGGCGATTCTTTTTAAACCTTGCTGCTCCTTCAGAATTAGAACTCCGAGGAAAGTAGCGAATACTGTTCCAATCTCTCGCAACGGGCTGATATGAGCCATCGGTGCCTGCTGCATGGCAAATAGGAAGAGCAGATATGAGCCGGGGTTCAAAATGGCGCCAAGAAGAATTGTATTACGGTTGGCCTTCCACTCTCGCTTCAACGCCTTCGAAGTTAATACGAGCGGGGTCAATCCGGCAACAAAGCCGATATTGGTCACTTCGAGCAGGGCCAAGGGAGAGATATTGCCAAGGTTCAGTTTATCTACAAATACATAGCTAGTTGTACATAGTCCTACACACAGTGCCAAGGCGAAAGGCTTCAGACTTTGCGGCTGTCTATTCGTTTGCCTTTTTCCAAAGCTGGCCCCGCTAAGTACGAAGAACCCACAGATCATAAGTATTATACCGGTCCATCCAAATACGGATAGGGATTCCTTGAGAAATACGACTCCGATTAGAGGAATGAGCAGTGTGCTCGTACCCCGCATGATCGGATAAATCTGCGACAAGTCACCGAGTTCATAGGTTTTAGACAATAGCCAGGAATACACACCTTGTAAAATAACGGATAACAATAATAGTCCATAACTACCCCAGGATAATGGAGTTCTCCAAAGTTCCACAATAAGGTAGGGCAGGAGAAGCACCGACGGGATCATCATGATCGTCCATAGGAAGACGCCCTTATTAATGCTGCGTTTCGTAAATAGGTTCCAGACTGCATGACACATTCCGGAGGCCAAAACTAGTAAAATAGGTATCAACATGTGTATACAGCAGCCTCTCTATTATTTTGCATTTTCAGGTTGATGGATAGGTTGCTCGGTCACTGCTGTACCGTCTTCAAGACGCAGCCATGTCGCGAAGTCCTTCTCTCCTTCAGTAAGACGGATGACTCGGGCGCCGCGCTGGAATCCATCACGGCCATAGGTATTGATGCCTGTCGCTCTGCCATAGCAGAGGCGAATGCCATATAGACTGCCATGATAGTCATTAACATGATCATGGCCACAGAAGGTCCCGACTACATCTCCCATTTCAAGTAATGTGGTGAAAAGACCTGAATTGACGGGGGCACTGCAAACGGGTTCAAATTTATTACCGTAGCAGACCTGTGTATCCCACATCTGCTGATACTCTTGAACAGGAATATGGAAGAACGCGAGCGCTGGCACTTTCTCAGCCTGATCCGCAGGGTTAAGCCGAGCCGATTCACCGGCAAGCCAATTCAGCTGATCTCGGCGTACCCAGTTGTAGTATGGGACATGCTCCAGTGGCGAGGTGCTTCCGGAGTCCAGGAAATATAAATTAAATGCAGGTTTACCTTTGGAGTCGATCAATTCAATGGTGTAATTGCCTTCACCATAAATTTCTTCAGGGCCAGCCTCGGTCACGGTATGCGGATGAGATAGTATTAACTGCATAAGTTCTTTGCGGGTAATCAAACTCTCGGTATCGTGGTTGCCAAAGATAACGGCCCACGGAATGCTGCGTTCTTCCACAGCAGCTACAGCGTCGTTGAAAGCCTGAACGGGATCCTCACAATCAGTATTGTGCCCTGTGTAGATGACATCCCCTGTAAATACGACCAGATCAGGATTTTCGGTGTCCAATACCAGCTCCATTAATTTGCGGGTGCTTCGGTCGGCATCCGTTCCAGTTTTCCAATGGAGATCTGTAAATTGTACAATCGTAAACGTTCCATCCTGACGATAAGATAAACGGCGGCTCATAATGCCCCTCCTCATTGTTATGATGTTGATTCTTGTTTATTGATGTTGTTTTCGTGTTGATTCTATGCCTTGATAACACTTTTGTCAATGCTTTTATAGAAGTTTGTAAAATCTCTGTAAATATTGGGAAGCTGTATTAAAGAAACGAGCTGCAAGCTGAAGATTGAAGTTTGACAAAATTTCCAAGCAAACGATACACTTAAAACAAAAACAACAACAAAACACATTAAGGTGCGAGTTCAAAAAGGCCGATTTTCAGCACCGAGAAGGTTGGATGAAGCAGGGCGTGAGGAGCGCAACGTACGTAGTTTGTACGTGAGCACCGGAAGGCCAGGCTGAATTCAAGATCGATGTCGAATAAGCTCTCAGTGTTACTTCGTGATCAAAAGCAGACTTTTTGAACAACCTCTTAAATCATATAGCTTGTTGAATACAGGAGGGAACGACATGTCCTTAACCTATGAGGAACGCCGTCAGACCATTCTCGCACAGCTTAGCAAAGAAGGTAAGGTCCAGGTACATGATTTGGCGGGAATATTTAATGTCTCTACGGAGACCATTCGTCGTGATCTGGATCGACTAGAAAGGGAAGGAAAATTACGCAAGGTATACGGTGGTGCTGTACAGACTCGTTCCGAATGGATAGAACCGACCTTTATGAAGCGGTCGCAAATGCATCACGCTGAGAAGCAGTCGATCGGTAGACTTGCGGCTTCATTAGTTAGAGAAGGGGAGACCATTCTTCTTGATAATGGAACAACGACTCTGGAGATTATGCGGGAGCTGAAGCATCGTGCAGATGTGACCGTCATTACTAACTCCGTGCCTGTACTCACCTGTGCGCTGGAAGAATTCCAGGGAAGAATTATTTTCGCTGGCGGGGAGGTTAGCAAGCTCTGTCAGGCATCCACGGATGCGATTGCTCATCAATTACTTGACCAGTTCAAAGTCAACAAAGCCTTCATTTCTGCCGGGGGTATATCGATGGTTGATGGAATTACCGAATACAATCTGGAAGAGGCGCAATTGTCGCGGAAAATGATGCAGCGTACAGAAGAAGCTATTCTCGTAGCCGATCACTCCAAGTTCGGGGTTACCACCTTTGCGCAAATCGCCCCACTTGAGCAGATTTCCATGATTGTTACCGATCCCGGCTGCTCGCAGGAATGGATCGATGCGTTAAATAAGCTGGATGTCGAAGTGCTAATCAGCAGCAGCGAAGTGACGGGGTGAACAGTCACACTAAAATGACGTTTAAAAAGTCTGGTTTTCAGCACTCTAAAAATAATTGATTTTCGTTTTGGCTCATGTTATCATACTATGGTATGTGTTATGAGTGAGTCTTGTACACATGCTGTAACCGCTCCGATCAGGTATGCAAGTCCGCTTTCTTGAAGAGCGGCACCTGAATTAGGCGAGTCTGAGACATGAGGAGGTGCAAGAAAATGTACGCAATTATCGAAACTGGTGGTAAACAATACCGCGTTCAAGAAGGCGATGTTCTTTACATCGAGAAATTGAATGCTGAGGACGGCGCTAGCGTGACGTTCGACCGTGTATTGGCAGTATCCAAAGGTGAAGGTTTGGTAGCGGGAGCTCCGTTGGTATCCGGCGCTAGTGTAACAGCGAAAGTTGAGAAGCACGGCAAAGGCCAAAAAGTAGTCGTTTACAAATACAAGCCTAAGAAGAACTACCACAAGAAACAAGGTCATCGTCAACCTTACACTAAAGTAACTATCGAGAAAATCCAAGCGTAAGAAGGTGCGGTAATTGATTATCGTGTCCATATTGCGTCAAAAGGATGACAACATCGTTGGTTTTAAAGTGTCTGGTCATGCTAATTACGCCGATAGTGGGAAAGATATAGTGTGTGCGGGAGTCTCGGCCATCACTGTTGGAACAGTTAATTCTATCGAGGAACTTACAGGTACTGTGATGAAATCGAAGGTGAAGAGTGGCTTTCTGAATGCAAAGCTGCCAACTGATCTGAAGACAGAGGTGTTGGAGCAGGTACAACTGTTGCTCTCGTCTATGGTCGTAATGCTGAAGAGTATCGAGGATTCATACGGAACGTATATTCAGATACAGAACGTTATTATTTGAAGAAGGAGGTAGATGGACAATGTTGAAATTGGATCTTCAGTTGTTCGCTTCGAAGAAGGGCGTAGGTTCCACAAAGAACGGACGCGATAGTATCGCTAAGCGCCTTGGCGTTAAGCGTGCGGATGGTCAAGTTGTAACTGGCGGAAGTATTCTCGTTCGTCAACGTGGAACGAAAATTCACCCAGGTACTAACGTGGGCATCGGCAAAGACGATACGCTGTTTGCAAAAGTTGACGGCGTAGTGAAGTTCGAACGTTGGGGCCGCGACCGTAAAAAAGTGAGCGTCTACCCAGTGGAAGTTGCTCCAGTAGCAGCTGCAGTCGAAGCTTAAGAACTTTGCTAATATAGCGAAGGTTTACAAAGTCCTTGGCATCTAGGTGCCAAGGATTTTTTGATTTTATAGACGGCATTTTCTGCCAGGGCCGACTGGAGAATAAGCGTTTTCGGACAAGGATTGTGATATACTGTGTATATATCGAGTTGTAATGATTTTACTTAATCTGTGCAGAAACGAGGAAGGTTATGAAACATCGATTCGCGATTCCGACTCTTTTCGCAGTGATTGTACTGACTTGTCTAACGTCCATGTATTTCATTCAGTCTATAACCGGATTTATCATTATCAGTCTATGTTTGTTAGTGTTATTTCAGGGCTATGTCAGATATATCCAAAGACGGGCCGCAGATGAGCGCAAGCATTTACTGGAATCGGTACAGAGAACGGCCACAGCTACGCTGGGTCATCATCGCCATGACTGGATGAATGATCTTCAGCTTATTTACGGCTATTTGAAGCTTGGAAAATATGATAAACTGGGTAGCTGTGTGGAAAGAATAAAAGAACAAATGGCATTGGAGAGTAAAATATCAAGGCTGGGCATTCCAGCGCTCGTATTCTTCCTGCAATCCTTCCGTGAGGTGAACAGATCAATCGATCTCAAAATTGAGATCAGGGATGAACTGCAGCTGGATCATATGCTTCAGGTTGAGGATGCTGAAGAGTTGACGGAAGCGATTGTGGAGACGATTAAGAAGTTCCAGTTCATAGGGCGCTCTTCATGGGATGAAGTGTTGGAGCTTCACATGAGCCTATATCAGGAGAATGGTGAGGTTATCGCAGCTTTCTATCCAGAGATAGAGGCGGACAACGCTGAGAAATTGCAACGATATATCGATGAATGGCAGCGTGACAGACGGGTTCAAGTAGAGCGGATGGAATCAAGTCGCTTCTCCTGTAGATTAAGAGTACCGCTGAAGGCTTCAGTGCAAAATAATAATGAGGTGAACGCATGTTTGTAGATAAAGCGAAAGTATATGTAAAAGGGGGCGACGGCGGAGACGGGATCGTTGCTTTCAGACGTGAAAAGTATGTTCCAGAAGGTGGTCCGGCTGGCGGAGATGGCGGCAAAGGGGCGGACGTTATTTTCCGCGTAGATGAAGGTCTGCGTACGCTGATGGACTTCCGTTACCAGCGCCACTTCAAGGCGCCACGCGGTGAGAAGGGACGCAACAAGAGCCAGAACGGTGCTAATGCTGAGAATATGATCGTAAGAATTCCTCCAGGTACTGTCGTTATTGATGATGATACGCAGGAAGTCATCGCTGACCTGACACGCCATGGTCAACAGGTTGTTGTAGCCAGAGGCGGGCGCGGGGGACGCGGAAATATCCGCTTCGCGACGCCGAATAATCCAGCTCCGGAACTCGCTGAGCATGGAGAAGAGGGCCAAGAGCGTTGGATCGTGCTGGAACTGAAGGTCATGGCTGATATTGGCTTGGTCGGATTCCCGAGCGTAGGTAAATCTACACTGCTCTCGGTTGTATCCGCTGCGAAGCCAAAGATCGGAGCCTATCATTTCACGACGATTACACCGAATCTTGGTGTTGTGGATGTTGGTGATGGCCGAAGCTTCGTTATGGCTGACCTGCCGGGTCTGATTGAAGGCGCGCATGAAGGGGTCGGGCTGGGACATGAATTTCTGCGCCACGTTGAGCGTACAAGGCTGATTGTTCATGTGATTGATATGGCTGGCTCTGAGGGGCGCGATCCCTTCGATGATTGGCAGAAGATTAATGCTGAATTGGATCAGTATAACGCTGAACTGGCGAAGCGTCCACAGATTATTGTTGCTAACAAGATGGATATCCCTGAGGCAGCGGACAACCTGATAGAATTCCGCAAGCAGATTGGGGAGATTCACCCAGAGCTTGAAATCTTGGAGATGTCCTCTCTGACACGGCAAGGTGTTCAGGAAGTACTGTATAAGGCCGCTGATCTGCTGGATCAGATCCCTGAGGAGCCAGCTGTTGAAGAGGTTGCTGAGCAGACGGAACGTAAGATTTATAAGCTGGATAAGAAGGAAGACAACAGCTTCACTATCCGCCGTGAGAACGAAATGTTCGTCGTTGAGAGTGAGACGATTGAGCGCATGATGAAGCGGATGCAGTTGAATACGCATGAGGCAATTCTTAAGCTGGCTCGCACGCTCCGCCATATGGGTGTGGATGAAGAATTGCGCAAACGTGGAGCTGAAGACGGTACGATTGTGCGGATCGGCGATTTTGAATTTGAATTTGTAGAAGGCAGCAGCTACTATTATTAATCATAAAATGGATGCAGAAACGGGTACGTTCCCTGGAGGGGGACAGTAGCCGTTTTCTGTATACCTAGCTGCATCCAACCTTCTTGGTGCTGAAAATCGGATTATTTGAAAACTCACTATAAGTTATTTTTTTGGATGCATACCTACATAAATTACGCGAAAAATGGATTGCCGAAATGGTAGATTTCCGTTATAATGTCCACTATACAAAAACAGAAGTCTCTAAGGAGAGGACGTTTGTGAAGGAACGCTACTATTTGGTTCGTGAGGATATTCTGCCGGATGCTGTGATCAAGACGCTTCAGGTTAAGCAACTGCTGGCCTCAGGGGACGTTAAGACGGTCAATGAGGCGGTGGCGAGAGTTGGACTTAGCCGGAGCGCCTTTTATAAATATAAGGACGGAATCCATCTATTGAATCAGATTGAACGTGAGAGCATTGTCACGATATCGTTCGACCTGGAGCATCGTTCCGGTATTTTATCCAAAGTTCTGGGGCTGATCGCAGGCTCTGGGGGTAACGTACTTACGATAAATCAGAGTATCCCGCTGCAAGGCAAGGCGAATGTGGTTATTTCCGTAGAGACCTCGCGCTTGACAGAGGAACTGGATGAGATGATTAAGATGCTACAAGGAACTCCCGGCGTAAGAAAGACGGAAATCGTCGGTCAAGGATAGGAATGAATCAATTTACCCAATTATGGGATATAGGAGGGGACAGCGAGTGAAATCAGTAAAGGTAGGTTTGCTTGGACTCGGTACAGTTGGAACTGGCGTCGTCCGTATCGTGGAAGGACATCAAGAGGACTTGAGCAGTCAAGTAGGATCGCCGATCGTCATTGAGAAGGTTGCGGTGAAGAACATAGAGAAGACCCGCAGCATAGATATCGAACGCAGCAAGTTGACGGAGGATCCGTGGGAAGTGATTTGTGATCCCGAGATCGACGTCATCGTTGAAGTTATGGGCGGCGTGGACCAGACGAAAGAGTACATTCTGGAAGCACTGAACCGCGGCAAGCATATCGTCACAGCCAACAAGGATCTGATGGCGCTCTATGGAGCGGAGATTATGGATGTGGCTAGGGAGAAACAATGCGATATATTCTATGAAGCGAGCGTGGCTGGAGGAATTCCGATTATCCGTACGCTGATTGAGGGTTTCTCCTCGGATCGTATTATGAAGATCATGGGAATCGTGAATGGAACAACGAACTATATTTTATCAAAAATGAGTCAGGAAGGCGCTTCTTATGATGACGTACTGGCTGAAGCACAGGAGCTCGGTTATGCCGAGGCAGATCCGACTTCGGATGTCGAGGGACTGGATGCCGCTCGTAAGATGGCTATTCTCGGCTCGCTCGGTTTCCGGACGAATGTGGATCTGCAGGACGTAGCGGTCCGCGGGATTACTACAGTCTCTAAGGAAGATATACTGTATGCCAAGAGAATGGGCTATGAGATAAAATTGCTCGGCATCGCGGAACGGCAAGATGATGAGTACAGCATTAGTGTTGAGCCGACGATGGTGAAGCATAGCCATCCGATTGCTGCTGTTAGTGGCGTATTTAACGCAGTATATGTGTATGGCGAAGCAGTGGGAGAGACGATGTTCTACGGTCCTGGTGCTGGAGAAATGCCGACGGCGACTTCGATCGTTGCTGACCTGGTCGCTGTAATCAAGAATCAGAAGCTCGGTGTAAATGGCCTGAGAGCAATTGGTCCATACAAACCGAAGAAGCTGAAGGATGATGAACAAGTTGCTTATAAAAATTACTTGCTGCTTCAGGTAGCCGATAAGGCAGGGGTGCTGTCGAAGATCACTCAGGTATTCGCTGAATATGACGTAAGCCTGGAATCGGTCGTACAGTCTCCAAATGCAAGTATGAGTGATGTGGAGATTATTATTGTTACACATAATGCGAGCAAAGCGGCGATGAATAAGGTACTGAGTCACTTTGAATCGTTGGATGTTATCCGCAAGGTGAAGAGCGTGTACCGCGTAGAGGGCTAAGAGTAAGGAGCTTATAGATCATGAATGATTCCAAGATGACGATGATTGTTGACAGATATGAAGGTGGTAGATTATGAGTATGGTTCGCAGCTCAGGCGTCCGGGTTCAGGTTCCGGCGAGTACAGCCAATTTGGGGCCGGGATTTGATACGCTAGGCATGGCATTATCCCTCTACTCATGGATTGAGATGAAGCCGGCCGATACGACGGTTTTTCATCTATACGGTGACAATTTGGATGGCCTTCCGAAGGATAAAAGTAATCTCATATATACTGTGGCGCAGTCCGTATTTGCAGAAGCCGGAGTCCAGATTCCCGAACTGGAAATCTCGATGTGCTCTGATATTCCGCTGACCCGTGGTCTCGGGAGTAGTGCATCGGCAATTGTTGGAGCGTTATATGCTGCTAATGCATTGATAGGTTCTCCATTGCCACTTGCCCGTCTACTCGATATGGCCACGGCACTGGAGAACCATCCCGATAATGTAGGAGCTTCGTTATACGGCGGAATTATTACGGCTGTATGGGACGGGACCCACGCCGTTATATTGCGGATTGAGCCGCCGCAGCATTTGGAAGTTCTGGTTGCAATCCCTGAATTTCAATTGTCCACATCCAAGGCGCGCGAGGCTCTTCCTAAGCAAGTAAGTCTGGGTGATGCGGTTTATAATATCAGTCATTCTTCGATGCTTGCCGCGGCTCTGGCCATGGGGAGACTTGATCTTATCTCCGCGGCTATGCAGGACCGGTTGCATCAGCCTTACCGGGCTTCACTCGTTCCCGGAATGATGCAAATTTTGGAGGAGGCTACGCAGCATGGAGCTTTAGGTACAGCGCTTAGCGGGGCTGGACCTACTTTACTCGCCTTAGTCAATGCACAGTCAGGACAGGGGGAGCAGTTGGAAGCTTTTCTTCTGAAGGTGCTTAAGTCCCATGATATAACAGCAAGAACGCTTTGGTTAAAACCTTGCACACATGGAGCTAAGGAGCTTACTATGGATAAAGAAAGTTCATTATTGGATTATGTAAGAGGGGAAGTCAAGGCATGATACGAATAGCATTGTTGCCTGAGGGGACGGTGTCTCATGAGGCGGTTCTTCGATTGTTCGGCGACGAGCCTGTAGAGCTGCTTCATTACAAACAGATCTCCGATGTTTTTCTGGCAACCGAGAAGGGTCTTACGGATTACAGCGTGATTCCGATGGAGAATACTATTGAGGGTTCAGTGAGTCTGCATATGGATTGGCTTGTCCACGAGGTTGACGTTCCGATGCAGGTCGAATGGGTCTATCCTTCCATTCAGAATTTGATTGGACGGCGTAGTGAGTTAGTTGACGCTGATGGAGAAATGGATTATTCCAAGGTTTCCCGAGTTCTGTCCCATCCGGTGGCGATGGCGCAATGCATGAAATTTCTTAAAGCGCATATGCCGCATGCAGAACTGGAGAATGTGGGGAGTACAGCGGAGGCTGTTGAACTGGTGAAGCATAATCCAGGAGAAGGCTGGGCAGCCATTGGGACTACGATTGGAGCCAGGCGGCATGGACTCGATGTGCTTGCGAGTAAAGTGACGGATCATGACAACAATTACACCCGTTTCGTGTTGATTGGTCCTAAGCCGCTGCCGGTTTTAGAAGAAGGCGCACAAATGAAGACGAGTATTCTCGTCACTTTGCCTGAGGATTTCCCAGGTGCGTTGCATCAGGTGTTATCTGCATTTGCCTGGCGCAAGCTGAATCTATCAAGAATTGAATCGCGTCCAACGAAGAAGAGGTTAGGCAGTTATTATTTTTATATGGATGTGTTGGCCGCACTGGATGCGGTGTTGCTTCCCTCTGCTATAGAAGAGATCGAGGCCTTAGGATGCCAAGTCAGAGTGCTTGGAAGCTATCCTAGTTTTTCTAGCAAAGTACTAAATTCGGAGGTGCAATATTAATGGCAGAACAATGGATTTATCTAGATGGGCAATATGTAACGAAGGAAAAGGCAACCGTCTCGGTCTATGACCACGGCTTCTTATACGGTGATGGAATCTTTGAAGGTATTCGTATCTATAACGGCAATATCTTCAAATGCAAAGAGCATTTGGATCGTCTATACGATTCGGCGAAGTCGATTATGCTGGAAATTCCGTTGAGCTACGAGGAAATGGAAGAAGCGCTGGTAGAGACATTGCGTCGCAATGAGATGCGCGATGGCTACATTCGCCTCATTGTCTCACGTGGTCCGGGCAATCTGGGACTCGATCCTAATCGTTGTGAGAAGGCTTCTGTCATTATTATTGTGGAACAGCTCGCTATCTACTCGGAAGAAGCATACAAGAATGGACTTAAGGCGGTATCTGTATCGACACGCCGCAATATCCCGGATGCGCTCAATCCAAAGATCAAATCACTGAACTATTTGAACAATATTCTAGTTAAGATTCAATCGAACCTTGCCGGTGCCGGTGAGGCGATCATGATGAATGCTCAAGGCTATGTTACTGAAGGATCCGGGGATAATATTTTCATTATCAAAAATGGGGTTATTACGACGCCTCCTTGCTATCTTGGAGCACTTGATGGGATCACTCGTCAAGCGATTATTGAAATTTGCGAGAAAAGGGGCTACAAGCTGAAGGAAGAGCCGTTCACAATGCACGATATCTATGTGGCCGATGAAGTATTCCTGACGGGTACGGCGGCTGAGGTTATCGCTGTTCGTGAAGTCGATGGACGGATTATCGGCAGTGGTCAGGCCGGCCCTGTAACCCTGAAGTTGCTTGAAGAGTTCCGCAGCATCGTTGATCAAGACGGATTGAAAGTCTGGTAATTCAATTCATAGAAGAGCTTCGCATCCCTAGTGGATGGCGGGGCTTTTTTTGTTTTGCTTTTTTTATTCTCGCGGATGTCAAATCTGGGCTTTTTTGCATAGGATGTATTAATTGGGCCCCGGGCGAATATCACGTACCGGAGAAGAAACCTAGGAGGTCTTTAGCGCGTGAAAATACACATCGTGAAAAAAGGCGATACATTATATGAGCTATCTCAGAAGTACAATGTACCGCTGCAGAAGTTAATTGAAGCCAACCCGCAAATCGCTAATCCAGATCAATTGAGCATCGGAGAGAAGGTTAAGATTCCGGCTGGTGCAGTGCAGGTTGAAGGCGAAGGCTACAAGCATGTTGCCAAGGAAGGGGATACGCTCTGGAAGCTGTCCAAAGCCTGGGGGATCCCTCTACAGACGTTGATCGATGCGAACCCGCAAATCAGTGATCCAAATGTACTGAAGGTAGGAGATGTCGTCTTGATCCCAGTTAAGGGGGGAGGCGCGGCGAATCCGCCGGGGCATGGTGGTTCGAATGTTGCTCCAGGAACGGGAGGCAAGAAGAATACAGCCCCTAAGCCAACACCATTGCCGGCACCAGTACCAGAAGTAAAGCCGGCTCCGCCTAAGGAGGAAATGACAAAACCGAAGCCAATCGCTCCAGCTCCGAAACCAAATCCGAATCCGCCAGCTCCAATGCCGATACCAATGCCAATGCCAATGCCAAATCCTAACCCACCGATGCCGAATCCCAATCCACCCATGCCAGTTCCAAATCCGCCACTTCCGCCAATCAAAGTAGAATTCGTGGAGCAGATTCAAATCCAAACTATCAAAAAAGAAGAGCCGCCATGCAAGCCGGTTCCTGAATGCCCGGATCCATGGTCTTCGCCATTTTACTCCGTAGAGCCTTTTGGGGGCGGGGGGATGATGCATTCATCTTCTCCATGTGGATGCGACGAGCATACTGGACATATGACTCAACACGGGCACCATACTCATCCTATGAAAGAAAATATGTCTATGCATGAGGAAATGCCAAGCGGGAATGTGTCATCCTTCTATGATTTTCCGAAGCTTCCTAACCAAGGGCCGTCCACGATGGGGAATATGATGGATAATGGGGCTTCTATTGGAGGATATCCTGGGATTGGAAATGATCATATGCATCATAGTCATGAAATGCATCATAGCCATGAAATGCATCATGGCCATGAAATGATGGGTATGGGATGGGACCCTATGGGCTATTCAGACAATCAGCCATGGGTGCAGGGCCAGGGCGATTGGGTAACACCTATGCCTTATAGTGATAATAATACACACGCAAATATGAGCTCTAATGTGGGGCCTAATATGTCTCCTAATATGGCGCCGAACAGCCATTATCCAGGAGTATCTCCACAACATTGTGGACCAGGACCTGTGTGGCCAATGCATTGTGGCTGTCACTATAGATATCCTTATGGATATGAATATCCAGTACATTCTTATGGCTCTTCACTCCAGGCCTACCCTACGAATTATAATTTTAACCCGGATTTTGCAGCTCCAGGGGGACAACAGCCCGTCTGGTTTGAAGGTGGATTTGGTACCTTTAATGAGATTAACAATGAACGAGAACAGCAGACAGAAGCTTTCAAAGAGGTGATAATCTCGGAGCAAAAAGAAAACACAGAAACCTCGGAAGCTTCGAAGCCTCAAGTACAGACCAGGCCAAAAGGGAAAAAAGAAGTCA